>NZ_CP152038.1:3345000-3545000 GCF_038630735.1 Solibacillus sp. FSL K6-1781
GTGTTAAAATTGACGTTTCTACATTTTGTTGTCCTAAACGTTCTGAAACAATTGCCTGACTGTACTGTGTTAATGCCATTTCGATTGCTGACATGGCTATAAAGCTATTTTCACTATATTCATCGCCTAAAATTTGAATCGTTGGCATATTCCTCGAAGCGATTTGCTGTTCGAAATCGTCAGAAAGAACAAGTCCAGTTATTGCTTCACCTTCTTTAATGGTAGCTTCTACATCATCAACAGCACGAAGCTCTAAATTTTCTTTTCCATCTAGTAAACCTTTTACAAATTCTAGCTGCTCTTTTTCTGTCACGACATGAAGCTGGATATCCTCGTCCGGAGCCATCATTTTTTCATAGAAAAATACTAATGCTGACATTAAAACTAATGGTAAAAATACAGTTAAAAGTAATGTGCGTTGATCTCGAAAAGTATCCTTTAACTCTTTTTTGAATATATTAAGCATCTTCATTTCCTCCACGTACTAATTTACTCATGAAAATATAGTTTAAATCGCTTGAGCCTTCTTCAGCATAAAGTTGTTCAAGAGTGCCATCATAAACAAGCTCACCTTTATGAATCATTGCTACTCGGTCACATAGCATCGTTACTTCCTCTACAATATGACTAGAGAAAATAATGGTTTTCCCTTCACGTTTCAGTTGGTGCACAAGCTGACGGAAAGTATTAGATGATGTAATATCTAGTCCTGTCGTTGGTTCATCAAAGAGTACAATATCTGGATCATGTAATAATGTTCTTGCAATGGCCACTTTTTGACGCATACCTTTTGAAAAGCCTCCAATTTTGCGATCTAAATAGTCGCGCATGCCAAACATTTTCGCTAATTTTTCAATACGTACTTTTGTTTCATGCATACCTAAGCCATAGAGTGAACCAAAATACTCTAAGTTTTCACGTGTTGTTAGTCGCTCATAAAGTCCTGTTTCACTACCAAACAGCACGCCGATACGTTTTTTCACTTCATCAGATTGCTTTACGGTATGAAAACCTGCTACTTCAACGCTACCTGAAGACGGTTCAATTAGAGTAGCGATTGTTCGTAGTAAGGTTGTTTTCCCAGCACCGTTTTCACCTAGGAGCCCAAGTACCTCACCCTCATGAACTTCTAAGGAAACTTGCTTTAAGGCAGTTATATATTGTTTCTTATTTTGAAATTGTTTTGTTACTTCTGTAATTTCAATCATTTCCGTCACCTCGTTTATTTGATGTCTTCATCGTACAAATAAATACAAGAGGTGTCTGCGATGTTGTCGCAAAAATGCCTTATTATGTCGTGAAAAGGGAGAATGAATTGTAGAACTGTCAAAATATTACGTATAGTGTATATTTATTACGAGGTGTATAACATGAGAGTAGGATTAGTAGATGACCGAGCGATTGATTTAGATAAACTAAAAGCAATTATAGAGCCAATCGAAGAAATAAATATTGTATTTGCTACTACAAGTGCTCAGAAAGCATATGAGGAAATAAAAAAGCAATCGATTGATTTACTTATTGCGGATATAGAAATGCCAGAATTATCGGGTTACGAATTAGCTGATATTATTTATACACACGCCTTACAAATTATGGTTATCTTTGTAACAGGCAATAGTGGGTACGCTGTTCATGCTTTTGAATTGAACGTACATGATTACATAATGAAGCCCTATACGAAAGAAAGACTTGTATCTTCTGTTGAAAGATTATTAGCGAAGCAACAAAAAGCTGAGTTATCGGGCCGGATTTTTATTAAGCAAAAATCTGATATTCATATCGTACAAAAAAAAGACATTATATTTATTGAACGTTCAGGTCGTGCTACAACGATCTATACAAAAAATGGTCCTGTAAAAACCTATCAAACCTTAAATGAATTAGAGGGAGAGCTAAGGGACCGTTTGTTTATAAGAGCTCATCGCTCATTTATTATCAATATTCAATACATATTAAATTTTTCGTTATACGCGAAGAATTCCTATTTGGTGTCCTTTGAAGGAATTGAAGAAAAAGCAGTTATTACAAAGGAAAACTTAGACATTATACAAAAAAACTACTTTTGAGGTGGCAATATGAAGCATAAACTGTATTTTTTCATCATTTGTTGTACCCACTTTGCCCTCGCAACAGTAGGCTATCTTTCTTTCTACATAAGCATTCCAATAAGTATCATTTTAGTATTAGTAGCTATGAAAAGATTTATGTTAAAGCTTGATTGGAGTGTAATAATTCATTTATGTATGTATTTGGTCTACGTATTAAATGGTAAGAGTGTACAAAATCTACTCTTACTTTTTGGCGCATTGCTTGTGGTTATGTATAGCTCACAAAAGCAGAAAGCGCTATTTAAGACTTCAACAGTACAGCTAGAAGTAAATGAAAAGCTAGTAGAATTTAATCGTACATTTCAAGAGGTACGTAAAGAGCGTCACGATTACTTAAAGCATGTATCAGCAATTGCTTATTTACTGGAAAAAGATAAGGTTGATGAAGCGAAAACCTATATGCAAGGGTTAGTAAAGCGATATGAACAGACGAACTTGTCGATAAAGGGAGAGCAGGGGGCAGTAGCAGCCGTATTATATACGAATTACGAAAAGGCACGAAGTCACGATATTGCAATTAATTATTTGTTTGAAACACCTGTATCAAATTTATCCCTTCCATCTGATGAAATCGTTCAGCTAATAGGGAATATATTAGAAAATGCAATTGATGCAAGTATTGAATGGCAAACGAAGTATAACAAACAAGCTTTTATTGAATTAAGCCTTCGCAAAAAAAGCGGTCTATATCTATTAACTTGTTCAAACAATACGATCCCCTTGCAGAAGGAAATTGCTGACCAATTGTTTGCCAAGACTGGTGTTACAACAAAACCAAATCATAATGGTTTAGGCACTTCAATTATTCAGCAAATTATAGAGCAGCATAACGGATATTTAGAATTTATAGCAGAGAAGCAAACATTTACAATTACGTGTAAAATCCCTAATGTCGTTTCATAAAAAGCTTCAATAATCTACATCTCGTGAGATCATCATAAGGTGTAGATTATTAAAGCTTTGATTTATTTAATGCTTCATATACTTCTTCAAAGTTCAATTTCTCCCTGTTTAAACCTCTGGTCAATATTCTTAAAGAGCAGCTTCAATATAATAATTGAAACTGCTTGAAACCGCATTTACTTATGATACGGTTCACCCTACGTAATGCTATACAAGTAAATATGTATTCCACAATCTGGCCCTTTAACATAAAAACGCGATTTTCTTATTGAAGAATCGCGCCCGATTGTGGAATAACAGTAGTCTTAAATAATTTATTCTTTTTGATTTTCTATATGCTCAATTTGTTCTAAAACCCAGGATTTATCTCCTTCTTTTGAATACAAAGAAAAATACTCTTTATCTTCCTCAATTAAGTTCCATACCATTTCTTCTTGAACTTCAATCTTAAATGCTTCTTCTTTAGTTTGATTATTCGGATCGTATGCTTTAACCCAATACTCTTTATAGTCACTTGAACGCCCCTTTTCAATAACAATCAACATCGAAGTAGTTGATATGAAAGGTCCTCCACAAGATGCGAGAACTAATAAAGCGACTGTAATCATCAAAATTGTAGCTTTTTTCATGTACTCCCCCAATATTTAAATTTTCATCTTAATTCCAATATCTCTACCAGTCAATTTAAGAATACTTTTTAACAATATCTTCTAAATTGTAACCTAGATAACTAGGTTGTGTTCAATTATATGGCCCTATAACGGAAAAAACGCGATCTTCTTAGTGAAGAATCGCGCCTGATTATCAAAGAATAGTCATCAACTAAAATAATTTATAACAGCCATTCAAATATTTTAGCAATTAAAAATAAGGGTAAAGCGACTAAAGTAAAACCAGCAATGAAGTAAGAAATGTAGTATAAAGTTGACTTTAATATATCAAAGACTGCGCCTGCAAAGTCATCAACAAATTTTAACATTCAATCACTCCACCTTTAGGTATCAGGTATTTAAAATTATTATAAAGCAAACTGTATAATTTATCTATAAATAGAAAAACACACATTATTTGATGTTTGGTACATTTTACTAAAGAAGGTTATTCAACAATTTGGCCCTTTAAAGGAAAAGGCGAAAAAGGACCCTCTCCTTATTCAAGGAAAGCGCCAGATTGTGGGATATCGTTTTTTCGAATTTTGTATTCTCATAAAACATTCACAAAGCGTGTTTTGGATTTTCTCCTTTTCCGGAAGGACATATCAATCTCAAAAATTCAGTATTCTTAGGTTTTCTATCAGTAACGGGGTTAATACTTTACCCTTAGAATTAAGTAACACGCGTGTTTCTATAGTCTCGCTAATATAAAAATGTATTGACTGATCATTTTTAAGTGGAATATTAAGTTGATTGGTATCTTCTTTAATGCAGTAGAACACATTTTTTAACCATTCGAAGTCTCGACTTGTAAACGGGCCGAAAAATTGGACTGATTTTATTCCATCTATACCATTAGCTTTACTATTTGGTACCATTCGCTTACGCATTTTCTCTTCAATTTGTGGAGTATCGACTTGCTGAAAACCTAATTGAAATGGTACTTCGTCAAAATACGGGAGATATGCATTTTGCCACTTAGCAGAAAAATTAATTAGTTTAAAGAAAAAAGGAAAACTTATTCTTTCAGGATTTGATATGCCAAAACTTTTCAATAACTCAGTAGTTTTTTCAATATTATTTGTTTTGAGAAATAGTCCAATGACACCTCTGTGACCAGAATTATACTTATCAACCCAGTCTTTGATCCAGCCACCGCCATCTTTCGATTTAATATAGATAAACTCAAAATATTCATCTCCTATCCATAAATTAGAGGCTTTGAATCCTTTATTTCCTTTACCTTTTGAGGGTGTATAAGGTAAGCCTAACCGATTAACTTGCTCAATAAATTGAATATTTTTTTGATATTTCTCATCGACATTTACCACAATATGGTCGATAGAAAATGGGTTTATTTTAGAAACCTGTTCCATATAGTTCCTCCTTATATAGTCAACATTGAATATATTGTTAAAAATAAAACCGATTTAATCGGAGTTATTTTCTTTTTTTATTACACCAATAACACTTTCAATCAACTGACTCTGCAATTCAATTGTTTTTATCATGTGATTGATCACAATTGAGGATAGTTCAGATAACTCGCCGTTAGTCGCAATTTCTTTCTGTTTCTTTCCAGCAATAATTTCTTTTTTTTCTTTGTTTAAAGCGCTCATATTGTTCTGAAGTATAGAAATCGCAGACTGATGATCTAATTGATACGCAAAACCAATCCCTGAATATAAATCACCATTGTAAAGAACAGGTGAGGATAGGGCATCTTTTATAAGTGATTGTTGATAATCTTTACCCTTTTGGGTAATTTTGAATTCAGAACGTTGCCGATTGCCTGTCATTTCAATGCTTGAAATGATGATATATCCTTCCTTTTCCAATTTCTTGATTGCATTATAAATCGAACCAGGTAATACACCACTCCACCGTTTGGCATCAGTATTTTCAAGTATTTGTTTCATCTCATAACCTGACATGGGGCGTCGATTTAACAGCTCTAGCACCAATAACTTAATCATTTTATCGCTCCTGTATTCAACGTTGAATATATTATCATATAAAATTACTAAAAATGTCAACACTCCCAATTCTTTTACATTCTGAAAGAACCATTATAAGAATCATTCTTATTTATTCATTAGTAAATCAGTGCTGCTTTATTGGATATTTAGTAGTTCAAAAAATGTTGGACTGTTTCAAACTTCTGTTAATATTCACACAAATAATCCGTTTAAATAAAATTGTTATTCCACAATATGGCCCTATAACGGAACAACGCGATCTTCTTATTGAAGAATCGCGCCCGATTGTTTAATAAGACAATTATTTATTTTTTATCATTAGGATTAAAATAAAATCCCTCATCTATTTCTGAATGTGAACCATTGTAATCCATATTCATGTCTATTTCGTGCAAATCAATGTCACTTATATCATCGTCGTCATCTTCACCTATAATAGCAATTAGCCTTATATCTTTATCTGGCAAACCTAACAATATGGCCTTTGACTGCCAGGTATCAAAACCATTTTCTTCAGCAATATGCTCAGTTAATATTTCTAAAATATCTTCTTGATTGAATTTGAACACTTTTCTATTCATTTTAGACAAAATTTTCTCCTACCTTCTTACAGGACTGCACCTAATTGTGGAATTGACGTCTACTTAAACTGATTTACAATAATCTGAATTTTTAGTTTTATTATTAATTTAAAAGCAATTCTGTAAAGAATATTCCAAAACAAAAACCTAAAAATAATACAAAGGAATATATCAACTTTACTTTCATTGTTTGATCATTGAAAACCATCCCTGAATAACGATACGTCCAATATAATATGGGTAAAACCACTAGAATACAGAAGATACTTTTAAAGGAAAAGCTTAAATTAAAAGTGGGATTAATTACAGATATAAGAACTACCAATCATCCCACAATAAAACCAATTGTATAACCACCTAATAAAAAGTGTTTTAATTCATTTCTTTTCAAGATTTCCACCTACTTAAAATCTAATTAGTATTAGAACAAAGATTTCTCTCTAATTCAACTTACCTTATTATACGCTTTAAGTAACACATTCTCTTCAAAGTAGTTATTCCACAATATGGCTCTATAACGCAAAAACGCGATCTTCTTATTGAAGAATCGCGTCCAATTGTTGCATAAGGATGGTATCAGATATATAAACTTACAATGTTAAGTAAAGAGAGGTTCCCCAAATACGATTTGGAGTCAAAGGTATTAATGTAACCAAAAGACGGTTTGGGGCAATTTTATCTTTTTATAGTAAGAAACCTCAAAATAGCTTCGAATCGGTTGTAGATTAAAAAAACTGATCTCACTAATCCTCCTAGAATAAGAAACTCATCACAATTAATTCACCCTTAGGCCCTTGACGGCGCACACCATAATCCTTAAATCCACACTTCTTATAAAGGTTCTGTGCTACAGTGTTTGCAACATTAACAGCAAGTACGATTTCATTAATATGAGGGAAATTCTCTTGTACATATGCGGGTAGTAACTGCAATGCCTGCTTTGCATAGCCTTTCCCTTGTTCATTAACCTCTGTTGAAAAAGCACGTACTAAAATCGCATTACAATTATCCGAATACGGTGCTACTCCTTCCTGCTGATGTAAATCAAAATATGTTACAAGTTTTCCTTCAACTATTGCTAATATAGGTGTTCTGCTATAACTGGCTAATTTTACACATTCACGTGGGTGTCTTGTAAATTTTAGCTGGTTTTCAACTAATTGATATTCGTTAATTAAATGTTGATAGGATTGATTGAATGATTGTAATTCCATGATTAACCCCTCCGAACAAGAACTTATGTTCCTATCTTAACTTAACGTTTTGAATATTTCAATAATTTTTAGAATTAAGTGTCCCAAACAACGCTTTGATTACATTTTACTTCAACTTCGCTGCATGGATGATTTAAGGAATTTACAATTAACGAATAGGAAGGCTGAATATATCATTGGCATTGCTAAAGCAATGAAAACAGCAAGCCCCTACCCAGTAAACGAGTAGAATAACCAAAATTCTGAAATTGTTACATAAATTTAATATAAAGAGTTATTTTCTATCATTTATAATAAAAGTATAGTCATTATGAGAGGTGAATTAAATGATTATTAACGCTAATAAATCATCCCACTTAGATGAATACCTAAAGAATAATTCTGAAACTAGCAGTAATGAAGATAATGAAATGCTTGAAAACATCAAGGTTACAATAGAGGAGAATAAAGAAATAATAGAGAAAAACCGTAAAATTCTTGAATTAAAGAAACAAAAAGGAGCCACTGAAGCATGATCTCAGTGGTTTTTTTGTTGCTTTCTAATAAAGTTTAATCAAAAATGTCTCATAAATTAATGTTACCAAACGACGGTTTGAGGACTTTATTTCTTTCATCGATTGGTTTCAAAAATGAAAATGGATTATAATTCTAAGAAATCTTGAGTTATTTGGAGTTAAAAAATGAAAAATAAAAAAACAAAGAAGGAAAGACAGGACGGCTTTTTTAAAGATTTATTAGGGGAGCTTACCAGTTCAATATTATTTGAAGTGGCTTGGAACATTTTTATGTTTATTCCTAAAATGATTATTCGGTTAATAAAGAACATTTGGTGAGTTAGTTAATTAGTTAGGACTTTAACTGAATCACCATCAATTTAAATTCTTCATTATATTTAGTCATAAAAAATCACCCCAAAGGTAAGTTTTTTAATCTAACTTTTGGAGTGCAGTACCTAATTGCGCCCGATTGTTGAAATCTGGAGGGGTTTAGGTACTATTAACGCGTTTTGAAATTCCTGTTATTTTTCTCTACTGTACTCTAAAATATTTAAACCTTCGGATGCCTTTGGTGCTTCAAAAAATTTAGTAACATAAATAAACGTCTCTTCTGTATCAAAAGCTGCTCTTTCGGGTTGTTCATTACGTCGTTGTGCAATTTGCCTTAAGCATTGCTCGTTATTTAAATTCAGGAAAATTAGTTGGTGGTTTGCATTGATTTCTAATACTATATCCAAAAACCACTTTCGCTGTTTTTGAGTGTTACCTGGAAAATCCATTACTACATTAGTTCCAACACTTAATATATTTTGGACAAGTTTTTTTACCATTGGCTTGAACTGGGCTGAGAATCTTAGATAATCCTCAAATGCTGATATCTGATTGGGATAAAGAGATGAAAGCCATTCATCCTCAGATAACAGTACCGCTTGTTTTTCTATAGCCAATTGTTTAGATTTAGTTGATTTTCCTGCACCCATTTTTCCACAAAAAAAATATAGTGTTCCTAATTGTTTCATATTTTTATCCCCCGGACTTTTTTTGGTTGTTGCACCCCTAGAAAAACTATATTTACTACCTAGTTTAGATAGCTATAGTAACTGTCCTCTTTAAGTATAAATCTTCAGTTTCAATTATTCATATTTAAATCTAAATCTAATCCGTTCTTTCCATTTTTAAATTAATTTTTTTGTATTAAAAATCCTATAAGACATTTAATCTTTGTCCAACAATATGGCTATAAAATACAAAATATGACTGTAATAAGCCTTAAGTCTTAATTTAGATAACCTAAACATATTGCCTGTATTCACATACTTTAATAATGAATAACTTTAAAGGAGGTGTTTCTATGAATAATCAAAATAGTATTGTGGGAATTTTCCTTGGATTTCTCACAGGTGTCATATGGCTGCTACTAGCATTATTAGGGTTCATTACTGATTTTTTAGTATTAATCGGTCTAGGTGGCGCTCTTGGAAATATTTTAAACATTCTAATTGCGTTAATTGGCTTCCTAACTTTTATTTGGTTTGGACTATGCCTATTCAAGAAAGCGTGGCACTATTGCAAGGGGCATAAACCGGGATGCTAATGGATTATTATCACCTTGGCAACAACCATTTTGTTGAGGCATCTAATAATTAAAATACTTGCTGACAGTCTTTAGTAATAGGCCATTTTTTATCATTTTTTTTAAAAGACCAAATCCACACAAGATTTGGTCTTTTAAGCGGATTCCAATTTTCGGATTTTTTATTCTCCCCCACTAACGTTTAATCTGCAACATCTACTTTTAACGAATATGGCGTTAAAGATCAATACTCAATTAAAGAGCCTGTTAGTTAAATCGTAGTAATGATTAAATGTACTTCTTCCTTCAGCAGTGTTGCTTAACATCTTACATAACTAATCAGGGCAAGTATCCCCCCGTAGCTTTTTCCCTAAGCATAAATTGGTTATATGTCTAAATTTCAAAGGAGTGTATCTTGACTGATGCGAAATATGGAACAAATGCATTATAGCCAAAATACTAGAGGGATTCAAAATTGTTTATACCGCTTCACGTATATGTGGCTTAGGAACAATGACAACTTTTGGTTTTACTTAACAGCTGTCGGAGAATCAAGGGTTTATGGTTTTAGATTTTTCGGTGGAAGATGGAATCAATATTCGATTGCTTTAAGTGATATTGTTTCCTACCATTGTTCTCCCCCAACTCCAACTTTATATTAGAGAACTGCTCATAAAGGAAAAAACCGCCTTCATATATTAAAATGTACCCTTTGTAAAGGACATTGTGAAAAAGCCTAGGCAACTTGTTGAAGCTGCTGTCTGTATTTTGCAGGCGGCAGCTTTTTTAAATTCCATTGACCTCGATAATAATTGTAATACGTCATATAACTCTTAATCTCTCGTTTCACTTCTTCTAACGTCTCACACTCTTTTATCTTGGCTTCATCTTTAAAATGCCCAAAGAATGATTCCTGGGGCGCATTATCCCAACAGTTCCCACGACGTGACATGGACTGACCTAAGCCCAATCGCTTTACCAATGCTTGATAGATCGGGCTTGTATAATGAAAGCCCTGATCCGAGTGAATAAAGGCATCTTTCACTAAATGCTTGTGTTTTTTCAATTTCTTTAATGTATCGAGGGCGATATCCAACGATAAGGAATTTGATACTTCATACGCTAAAATTTCATTCGTTTCAGCGTCTTTAATCGTCGATAAATAAGCACGCTTTCCGTTTCGATACGTTAAATACGTGATATCTGTTAATAACACTTTTCCTGCTACACCTTGTTTGAAGTTCCGTTTTAAGTCGTTTGGGCATGTACGGTGTTCTTTCGTTGCTTTTACCATACGTCGATAAGGATTCGCTTTTCGAATGGGACAAACAATGTCATGCTTCTTCATAATGCGACGAATTCGTTTTAGGTTGTAGATGATACTATATTGATTTTGGAGTGTCATTTTGATTTGGCGTGCTCCCTTTTTGCGTCCTCGGAAATGATAGGCCTTTAAAATGATTTCTTTCACTACTTGATCTGCCGCATCTTGGGTTGCCCGGTTTCGGGCGGATTGTTCATCAAAATAATTGTAATAACCCGAACGGGAAACACCCATCAGTTCACATAAGTAGCTCACCATGCGCTTCAATTTATACTTTTCGATAGCTCCTTGAATTAATTCAAATTTTATTTTCGCTTCAATTGTGATTTCTTCTTCAACATCTGCCTTTCGAGTAGATCCAGCTTTTTTAATAGTTCGTTCTCTGCCTCAAGTAATCGCGTTTTCGCTTCTAATCGTGCATATTTTTCTTCAAGGCTTAATTCACGTTCAAGTTGGCGTCCCGAATTCGTTTTACGTGTATCCTGTAAACCATTTATTCCGGCTTTTCGATAAGCTGCTTGCCAGCGTTTTGCGGAAGAACGAACACGCTCCAAACCGATTAATTCAACGTCCAATCCTGCTTCTTCAAAAATGGCTCTTGGTAATTTCCCCTTTTCATTTTCTGCAATAAAATGACGCTTAAATTCATCTGTATAGGTAATGGCCTTGTCACTGACGGCCTGTACATTCGGATTACATTTTAATTGTGCTTGATGTTTCTCTGTGAAGTAGATTTTTGTCATTCGATTCCGCTCCAGTATCTTTTTTCTTATTATAATAAAAATACCCTACAAGATAGGCTTTTTTCAAAGTGTCTATCTTATAGGGTACATTTTATATCTGAAAGGCGGTTTTATCATTAGAAATTGAATTATTTCATTTTATTCTCAAATATAGTCCTTAAATTTATTAAAAAGCACTCTTCGTCTGATTATTAAGAAAAAAAAGGAAAAAATGCGATTGAGTTTGATTGGAATGCAGTATTGGATAATAAATTTGTCTACTACCATACATACTACAGATGAGGTGGGTTAATGACGATTGTACGATTAGGATATGTTGCGATGAGTATGGAGCTGAAAAATGCTTCTCCGTCTCAAACGATGACATTTACTCAATTTCAAAAAATTAAGGATCGTGAAGCGGCCATACGAAAATTAGAGCGGATTGCACTAAAAAATTTAGAAAATACATTTAGGCTATTAAAACATAATGTCTTTAAGGAAATTCATTTCTATCGGTTAACCTCTCGATTGATTCCTCTAGCTAACCATGAAGAACTGCCTGATTGGAATTATATAAAACCCTTATTAGAGAAGTTAACTGAAATTGGTAAGTACGCAACAAAACATAATATACGAATTGATTTTCATCCTGATCATTTTGTCGTTGTGAATTCACCTAAAATAGAAGTAGTCAAAAACTCTTTAAAAACGTTAAAGATGCATTATTTATTGTTAAAGGGAATGAAAATCAATCCGACACACCGGTGTGTTCTTCATGTTGGTGGCAACTATAAAGAAACCGAAAATTCTCTGGAGCAATTCGTTGATAATTGGATGGATATTCCAAGAGCAATTCAAAAGATGATTATCCTTGAAAATGACGATACTTCTTTTACAGTTGATGATACGCTATATTTGTGTGAAAAATTAGAAATACCTCTTGTATTTGATTATCATCACCATCTTGCTCATCATTATAATGAAAAATGGGATAATAAGTGGGACCGAATTGTAGCTACTTGGAAGGATTCCCCGTTGCCAATAAAAATGCATATTTCAAGTCCTAAAAGTGAGAGAGAATTCCGCCACCATTCTGATTATGTGGACGTAGACATGTTTTTCAGATTTTTAAAAGAAATCAAAGGAACAGTACCGGAAATACATTGTATGATTGAGGCAAAAAAGAAAGATGAAGCGTTATTTCATTTGATGGAGGAAATAAAACATCGTGAAGATGCAGAAATCATTGATGGTTCATCTTTTTATTTGAAGTGACAATAACTGGCACTGCTCACAGAAAGAAGCTGAAATGTTGAAGGAAATATACAACAAGCCCCCACCTCCATTAGTGTTGGGGCTATTTGACGATTGCAATCATTTAAATATAAACACATTTAAGTTAGGATAGCCCTCTCTAAAAGGGGCATCAATATAAAAAGGAGGTGAATGGATGAAAGATCGAATAGTCAAGTGGTTGTTGGTTACGGGGTTTGTATTTTGTTTGCCTATAACAGTTATCATGAGCGTTTATGCGAACGAGGGACACTTGGCAGATGGCGCAAGGCAATGGTTGAAAGCTGACTTACAGGTTAATGCGGAACAAGATTTATCTGACACTATAGGAGTAACTAAGATTTCCATGCGGAATCCTGAGCAGCCTGTTGACCTAAGAATTCTACAACAACGGTATCCAGAAATATTTTTCTTACAAGGTCCTACAGATCAAAAACGAATTGCTTTAACTTTTGATGATGGTCCTGATCCTCGATTTTCAAATGATGTATTAGATGTATTAAAACAGTACAATGTCCCAGCAACATTCTTCGTATTAGGTTCAAAAGCCGGTGCTAACCCTGAAATTGTCAAGCGAATGCAAAACGAGGGGCATGTAATCGGAAATCATACCTACGCCCACCCTAACCTTGTCGAAGAAGCTGACCTCGGAACGCTTGAGAGGGAAGTAACTAGAACGGAAGATGCTCTTAACGAAATTATTGGTTACCGGACAAAATTATTTAGACCACCTTATGGCTTCCTATACAATGAATTAGTCGAGAAGCTTGGGAAAATGAACTATAACGTAATTGCCTGGGATATTGATTCGTTGGATTGGCAAGAAGATCCGCCAGAAGTTATTGCTTCGCGAGTAGTAGACAACATTCATCCAGGCGCGATTATTCTCATGCATGATGGTGCAGAATCGACTGGGGATCGAACGAATACAATCTTATCACTTCAACAAATTATTCCAAAACTGCAAGAGCAAGGCTATGAATTTGTCACAGTTCCAGATTTGTTGAGTATTCCATTTGAGAAATAAAACTGCATTTACCTGTATTACTATATCGAGCAAAAAAAGACGCCTTCTTAATAAGAAAGCGCCTTTTGCATGTTTTATAGAGATATCAGGGGGCTCACCCCTATACCCGTTTCGTTGTATTTATTTAATGTACGATGTTAATGGAGCATAATAGAGCCGCCATCAACCATCAATGTTTGACCTGTTATATATTTAGAGTCTTCTGAAGCTAAAAAGACAGCAGCACGTCCGATATCTTGTTCCGGATCACCGAATTTCCCCATCGGAATACCTGCAAGTACCCCTTGATAATATTCCGGCTGTGCTTTGGCCCATGCTTGTACACCTTCCGAATTGGCGATTGGTGAAATCAGGTTCGCTGTAATACCATCTGCACCAAATTCATTTGCTACGACACGCGTAATCCCGCGAATCGCTTCTTTCGCTGCGGCATAGGCAGCTTGTGTTTTATGCCCTTTTAACCCGGCACCTGAAGCAAAGTTAATAATATTACCACGAGTTTTCTTTAAATGTGGAATAGCAGCCTGCATTAAATACCATGTAGGATAGAAGCCTGTATCCATTGACAATGCTAAATGTTCTGGAGTTGTTTCAAGGAATGGTACTTGTTTAGAAGCATGTGCATTATTCACTAACACATCTAAACGACCATATTTCTCGACAACTTGTTCCACGACATTTTTTAGTTGATCATGCTTTGTTAAATCAAATTCAATAAAGCTAGATTGTGGTGAGTGTTGCTGTAATTCCGCTAATACGTTTGCGCCGGCTTCCGGATTGAGATCAACTGCCACAACAATTGCTCCCTCTTTCACCATTGCACGACCTATACCAGCGCCAATACCGCCTGCACCACCTGTAATGATCACTACCTTGTCTTTTAATTTCAATACAATTTCTCCTTCTCAGAAAAATCACAAACCTAACGTGATTGTTCCCAGTATCGTTAATAAATTTTTGTTACTAACAAATTAAATATACAGCTTCATGATTTAAGAGGCAAATTATTGTATGCAAATTGAGAACAACTTTACCTTACTCCCCCTTCCCCTTTATTAATTATAATTATTTTAGACAGATTTTTTCTATAAACAGATTACAACCCCTTATATAAGAACGGTTTATACAAGTGCGTTATCTAAGACAATGAAGAGATTACAAACCTTGTAACGATGTTGTTTCAGGGAAGGAAGCTAATAACCCTCGATGATGTAAAATAGCGCCCGCCTGATTTATCAGGGGGCGCTATTACTCTTTTGTCTCAGCCACCGCCTTAGCTTAGTAACTGTCCAAAACAACGAAACATGAGATAAAGAAAAATCCCCATCTTTTGTTAATGATGAGGATTTTGCGTGTTCTTATATTTTCCAGCACTGTATTAATGTAATAATAAAAAACCAGAATACCGTTCCAAGGAAATATTTAGAAATAATATCTTCAAATGTTGGTAAAACCTTCGGGGAGTGAATTAAATCAAACATTTTTAGAACTCTAATTATTTCTCGACAGTCTTCTTGTGAGTTTTCCATTCAATTCCACTAGAAACACATCCAAAACTTACTATTAATAAAAGAACAAATAGCGTATTATGCAACCAATTTGGCATAAGAAAACCTCCCTTAATTCTATTCTTTGTATTTTCCCCCTAATGATCTTGCCTCATTGGTACAATAAAAAAGTAGGTTGCCGGCAACCCTCTTTGGTACCAATACACCCGTTCCAAACAATGGTCATAGTCGCAGACATTTAATACATTAAGAGTACCGACACTACAATTTTATTGAAAAAACCATCAGTAGTAGGCAATGTCATTTGAAATTATCCTTAGCTTTTACTACTTGAAACAGTAAACTCTTGCAGATTCTCAGAGCTAAGACTGTAAGAAGCTATTTTCTTCTTCCACTGCTTGACTACATCAATGTGCTCATCGTATGTGTAAACAAAGAAATTTATTT
Source organism: Solibacillus sp. FSL K6-1781 (assembly GCF_038630735.1). Classification (GTDB taxonomy): domain Bacteria; phylum Bacillota; class Bacilli; order Bacillales_A; family Planococcaceae; genus Solibacillus; species Solibacillus silvestris. The sequence goes on from NZ_CP152038.1 coordinate 3,360,836, forward strand.
CTTTGTTTTTACTCTTTGCGTTGATGACAAAGGGAACAACATTACTATCAGGATTTAGAAATAAATCTTCACTTCCCGGAAAGATATGATGTCTCTCTAAAAAATTTGCTTCATTAAAATAATTAGTAAATCTTATTTTTTCTTCTTCTCCAACGCTCTTTCCGTTAAAGGTTACAGTAATATCCTTTGAATCTAGTTTTGGATGCAGTGCATATTTACTCACAACCCATGCTACAACCGCACTTGGTGGACTTGTTAACATTTTAATAAGTATTCCTACAAATAGAATCAAAACAGCCGTCCATGTCATATCTGTTCACTCCTTGGAATATTTCTGGATATATAATTTTGTATTTTAAAAAGTACACATCTGTCTTCCAAATATCTTCACAGCAGAACTCGTCCCTATTCTAGAAGCACCTGCTTCAACCATTAATTTTATATCCTCTTTATTACCTACTCCTCCTGATGCTTTAATGCCAACATTTGGTCCAACTGCTTTTCTCATTATCGCAACATCTTTAACAGTAGCACCATGCAAGGAAAATCCCGTTGAAGTTTTGACATAGTCTGCACCAGCTCTTACAGCCAATCTACATGCTCTTTCTTTTTCTTCATTTGTTAATAAACAAGCCTCAATAATAACTTTTACTAAGGCTTTTCCACTTGCTGCATTAACAACTGCGCGAATATCATTTTCAACTAGTGAATCGTTTTTATTTTTTAGTGCACCGATATTAATAACTGTATCTATTTCAGTTGCCCCACTTTCAATTGCATTTACAGTCTCAAATGCCTTTGTTTCCGGGGTGTTTCCGCCTAAGGGAAATCCTATAACCGTACAAACATTCACATCTGAATCACGCAAAAGTTCTGAAGATAATCTTACCCATACAGGATTTACACATACAGATGCAAAGCCATATTGTTTGGCTTCTTTACATAAATTCACTATTTCTACTTCTGTAGTAGTAGGTGAAAGTAACGTATGATCGATTAATTTTGCAAAGTTCATCTATTTATCTGCCAACTTTCTTTAATTACACGTATTTTTTTAAACTTAATGCCTTCTTTTCCTTATACAGGAGTATATCCCTCTTCCTATAACCCTTTTTCTAAATTTGTTTCTCTTAAAAGTTGTGAAAAAGTAATACATTTTTAAAACCATAAAATTAGCCTACCACCATCTTAAAGAGTTCCCATCCTTTAATGACCATCCAATCCGATGTTTTTTCCGCCATCCATTTACCATTTAATAACAAAAGAATCATGAACAATTCATGATTCTTTTGAAGTATTATGATTATAGTTGTTTAAAGAAATTGACATGCTTCAGCAAACCGTTTAATTCCCTCGGCAATTGATTTTTCATCTTCCCTAGCGAATGTAAATCGTACATATCCTTTTTTAGAACCCATTGTTGAGCCGGGAACATAGATTACACCTCTTTTAATGGATTCCTCTAGTAATTGCATTTCATTGTAATCTTTTTTGAGTTTAACCCATATGTGAATACCGCCCTCTGGAATAGAGAATTCTACCTGATCCTTTAAATAAAAATTAAGACTTGTAACTATTTGATTTCTCCGTTTTTCTAATTCTTTCCTCAATTTTTCAATATGAGACTGAAAATTCGAGGATTCCATAAAATCGTTTGCAATCCATTGTGTAAAGCTAGAATGGCCAAAGTCTATTTGTTGTTTTGCATCAGATAATCTCTCAATTACTGATTTTGGCCCTATAATCCAGCCAATCCTTAACCCCGAAGCAACAATTTTTGACAAAGAGCTAATATATAAGACATTCCCGTGAACATCCATTGACTTTAGTGTAGGAATCTTATTTCCAGTAAATGATGTTAAACTATAAGGATCATCTTCTACTACAGGGATTCCATGTTCAGAGGATATTTCCAAAATCGCTTTTCGTTGTGTTTCATTTAGCTGAGATCCTGTAGGATTATGATAATCAGGATTTAAAAAAATCATTCTAATTCGATGCTTTTTATACAACGACAGTAAATATTCGGGATTTATACCGTCCTGATCTACAGGCAAATAATATACTTTTAAACCTGCAGATTTAAAAATTGGGAGATTATACGTATAAGAAGGATCTTCTATTGCAACTGCGTCTCCGGGCTTTAACAAACACTGTACGACTAAATGTAACGCTTGTTGTGCCCCGGATGTAATCAGAATCGAAGAAGGATTTGTTTCAATTCCCCGATACTTATTTACATGTTCTGTAAGAGTATTCCTTAAAATAGCGCTCCCTTGAGGATGATCATATCCCAAGCTACCAATGAAGGATCTTGTTGAAGTAATTTCTCTTAAAAAATCCATTGGAAAAAGGTCCTGTGACAGTTCTCCGCTAGCTAAATTAATTAATTTATGATCTACCGTTTCATTTCTTATTCGTTGCGTAACAGGTAGATTGGGCAAAAAAGACCCTGCCTCGATATATCTATTCCAGCTAGGAATACGTTTCTTGGCTAGACCCCAAATATCTTTACTAATCGTAGTTCCGCTTCCTCTATTTCTTTCAATGAGTCCATTTGCTTCCAATTCATCATAAGCGGCAACTACCGTACTCCTGTTAACATTCAGTTCCTTTGCTAAATATCTTTCAGATGGCAACGGTTTATCGGGTGGAAATGTACCATCTGCTATTCCACTTTCAATATATTCTGCAAGTTGTTTATATATTGCTTTTTTCGCTGTTCTGTCCGGTCTCCAATCCATCTGTAACACTCCTTATTTCCGTATTCCCCTAATTAGTGATTCATATAAAATTACTATATTCTATTTCATTTGGACTCAAAAATAACCATCCATTCCATTGTGTTTTTAGCCAACCACATTCTTTTTAAAGCTGCTTTCAACAGCTCAATTCTCGAACAAAACCATTAGTGGCGCTGATTATTATGCAATGGAATTTAAAAAATGAGTAAAAAATTTATTTCCTCGTTTTAGAACATTTTGTGATAGATTTTGTATTTTCTTGCCTTTCAAATTTAGCGCAACTAATATGATTACGAGTTGTGTATCTTGTAACGCATAAACCAATTATTAGCCTATGAAATACCAAGATTACGTGAAAGGATATTGCCTATGGAAAAGGTTGGGGAATTTCATTCTCACTTATTCAATTTTTATTTGTAACGTTTCAATTAATTTTACTTAACAGTAAGGGAAGGATTTTCTGTATGAAAATTAAATGGCCATTTTTAGTATCAATGATCTTGCTTACTGTTTTTCTTGTTGGTTGTGAACCATTAACGGTTCTGGATCCGAAAGGACCAATGGCTGCAAGACAAGCAAGTGATATCATGTTATCTATTGGAATCATGGCAGTTGTTGTCATAGTTGTTCTTGTTATTTTAGTGTATATCTTGGTCAAGTATCGCGCATCAAAACAACCATATGATTATGAACCACCTCATGTCGAGGCAAATATTTGGGTAGAAGTGATTTGCATAGGGATTCCAATACTAATTGTAGCCTATCTATCATTTGTTTCTGTTCAAAGTAACTATATTGTAGAATCTGCACCAACAGGTTATGAAGATAAGGAACCATTAGTTGTTTATGCTTCTACTTCAGACTGGAAATGGCACTTTAGCTATCCGGAGCAAGGAATTGAAACAGTAAACTACTTATATATTCCAACGGATCGACCTCTTGAGTTTAGACTTTACTCTTATGGTCCGATTACAAGTTTCTGGATTCCACAGCTTGGCGGACAAAAATATGCGATGGCTGACATGGTCACAACTTTACACTTAGCAGCTGACGTTCCGGGAGAATATGTTGGACGAAATGCTAACTTTAGTGGTAAAGGTTTCGCAGAAAATATATTCAATGTCACAGCAATGTCTCAGCAGGAATTCGATGAATGGGTTAAAGAAGTTTATGAAACTGCTAAACCTTTAACAGAAAGCACTTTCAATAAATTATTAGAGCCTGGTCATTTAGGACAAATGACCTTTACAGGTACACATCTAGAATTCAGTCCTGCACCTGAACATAATCACGATTCAGTTACAGATGAAGCTGAACATGATGAACAGTCACGCAATGAATCAAATGAAGAATCTGACCACAGTGGTCATTAGCTAAAATAGAAAAACTAGATTCAAAGATTACTCTTTTAATCTAGAGAGGAGAATAAAGATGGAATTCTTTGAACGTTTCGCCATACCTCATCCTAGTCCAATGATTTATGCATCAATGGTTGCCATTGCTTTAGTATCGATTGGGATTGTTATTGGAATCACTTATTTTAGAAAATGGGGTTATTTATGGCGTGAATGGTTGACAACGGTTGACCATAAAAAAATTGGGCTTTTGTACCTTTTTTCTGCCCTGATTATGCTTTTCCGTGGTGGTGCTGATGCGGTTTTAATGCGTGCCCAGCTCTCTTCACCAGAGATGAAAATTTTAGATGCACAACATTACAATGAAATCTTTTCAACACACGGGATTGTAATGATCATGTTCATGGCAATGCCATTTATCTTTGCCTTTATGAACTTAGTCGTACCATTACAAATTGGTGCACGCGACGTCGCATTCCCCCGTTTAAACGCACTCAGCTTCTGGTTATTCTTTGCAGGCGCAATGTTATTTAACATTTCGTTCGTTATCGGTGGTTCTCCGGATTCAGGTTGGACATCATACTTCCCTCTTGCCGGAAATGAGTTCAGTACATCAGTGGGAACTAACTATTACATGTTAGCTCTTCAAATTTCCGGGATTGGTTCCCTAATGACAGGAATCAATATGATGACGACAATTTTAAAAATGAGAGCACCCGGTATGACATTAATGAAAATGCCAATGTTTACTTGGTCTGTTTTTATTGCCAATGTAATCATCGTGTTCGCATTCCCAGTATTAACAATTGCTTTGTTAATGGGGACAACTGATCGTTTATTCGACACAAACTTCTTTACCTCTACAAATGGTGGTATGGATATGCTTTGGGCAAACTTCTTCTGGGTTTGGGGACACCCAGAGGTTTACATTTTAATCTTGCCTGCTTTCGGTCTTTACAGTGAAATTATTTCAACGTTCTCGGGCAGAAACCTGTATGGTTATAAATCGATGGTTGGTTCAATGGTGTTGATCTCCTTACTATCATTCTTAGTATGGACTCACCACTTCTTTACAATGGGTCAAGGTGCTTTCACTAACAGTATCTTCTCTATTACAACAATGGCGATTGCTGTTCCAACTGGTGTTAAAATCTTTAACTGGTTATTTACGATGTGGAAAGGGAAAATTCGTTTTACTGTACCAATGCTGTACTCTATAGGATTTATCCCATTATTTACAGTTGGTGGAGTTACAGGTGTTATGCTTGCCATGTCAGCCGCGGACTATCAATATCATAATACAATGTTCTTGGTAGCTCACTTCCACAACACTATTATTCCTGGTGTCGTATTTGCTATGCTGGCCGGATTAACTTATTATTGGCCGAAATTCTTCGGTTACATGTTAAATGAAAAAATTGGTAAGTTGACTTTCTGGTTACTTACAGTAGGTTTTGTACTTTCTTTCTTCCCAATGTATATCACTGGGTTAGACGGTCAAGCACGTCGTATGTACACTTATTCAGAAGCAACTGGCTTTGGACCATTAAACATGGTTTCTTTCGTTGGTGCTGCATTGATGGCAATTGGGTTCGTAACACTCGTTTATACAATTTACTATAGTTACAAAAACTCACCGCGAAACATCGGTAGTGACCCATGGGATGCTCGCTCATTAGAATGGGCTACTCATACGCCGATTCCAGAATATAATTTTGCAAGATTACCTTATGTTGCATCAAGTGAAGCATTCTGGGATGCAAAGAAAAAAGAGCATCAATTATTTAAAGGTGTACTAAAAGATATTCATATGCCAAATAACAGCGGCGTTCCATTCATTATGGGAATCATTTTCTTCGTTGCTGGATTCTCATTCATCTTTTCATTATGGGCCCCTGCTGTGATTGCATTAATCGGAATTTTCGTTTGTATGGCTCTTCGTTCATTCGAAAAAGATCATGGACGCCATATTCATGTAAAAGAAATTAAAGAAATAGAAGCACAATATGAGGAGGTGCAAGGTAATGAAGCTCAATCACGCACAACCGCTCGAGTATAGTACTGATCAAAATCAGTTAAATATTCTAGGCTTCTGGATTTTCCTTGGTGCTGAAATTATGCTGTTTGCTACCCTATTCACGGCTTACTTCGTACTAGAAGGTAGAACTGGTAGCGGTCCAACACCTGCTGAAATTTTTGAAATTACACCCGTATTAATTGAGACATTTGTTTTGCTAACAAGTAGTTTCACAATAGGTCTCGGTGTTCATGCGATGAGACTTGGTCGTAAGAATGCGATGCTAACTTTCTTTGGAATTACCCTACTACTTGGGTTAGTGTTCCTAGGCGTGGAGATTTATGAATTTATTCATTATTACCATGTTGAAGCAACATATCAAACAAGTGCCTTTACAGCTGCACTGTTAACAACATTAGGTACACATGGTGCTCACGTAACGTTAGGTTTATTCTGGGGATTATTCATTATCCTACAGGTAAAAAAACGTGGGTTAACACCTGAAACAGCAAATAAATCATTTATTTTCTCCCTTTACTGGCATTTCTTAGATGTTGTTTGGATCTTTATCTTCAGCTTCATCTATCTGAAAGGAATGATGTAATATGAAAGAATTATTTCCTGTAAAACAGGTGATGGGCTTCGTCTTTTCATTGATACTAACAGTAGTCGCAATGATAGTTTACTTTACAGATATGACATTCGCAGGTGGCATGACAATACTTTTAATAACTGCCTTCATTCAGGCATTTTTACAGCTCGTTGTCTTCATGCATGCTGGTGAATCAAAAGATGGCTCAGCCATTTATACAAATATCCTGTACGGTGTCATTCTCGCAGCTATAACTATATTCGGTTCATTATTGATTCTGATTTGGGATATGTAATAAATAAAAAGAAGCTTGAGACTTGTTCTCAAGCTTTTTGAATAGATAAAAATTGTTTGTGAAAATGAAATCTCGTTAATGAAAACTAAGGTATAAAAAATTCTCGACCTTTGCCTCTTACTAATCGAGGATTCAAAAACGGTTATCAATAAAGGATACAAAGCATAATAAAGGTCCCTTATGAAAACTCAGTTTTAGCAACATTCACTATTGAAATGAATGATGAATAAATTATAGAGTTTTTAGCCTTAGAATCCGGGTCAATGTAGTGTCCCCCTTCATTTTAGAAAGTGTTAGGGGATTTTTTGTTTTTAACCAGTGTTCGACTGGTCAGCGAAATCTATAACGCCGAGATTATACTTTACTAATCCCAATAATTAAACACTAAATCTCCTACCGTCTGTGATCTGAAATGATTCATAAAACGGAGCTCCACATCATTAAGTTCATTTTCGTTCTTCAGAATAATACTACTGCCATTCGTTTGATATACTAAGGGCTCTGCTAATTGTGATGCAGTTAATACTGTATAGCTATTTTCAAACAAGGCGCCCAATAATTCATGATCAATAAATTTTAAGCCCCCAATATCACGATTACTAGTGAAGGCTATATCATCATACATATTATTAAGAAAAATATATAACTCTTCCCTATCGATTTTCACATGGGCATGAGCATAGCCAAGTTCAATATCGGGCTCATAAAAGGCCAACATGCTCCCATGTAATTGCTGAACACACGTGTAGCAATATCTTTTAAATTCAGTAGTATGGGCTACCCAATCACGCTCAAGTGATAGATCCCCTGCACTAAATCCTGTTATGCCTCTTTTTAAAATCATACATAAAGCACCCCTCTCTTGAATTCTATTTTAAGATGTATAGTATGTATAATGGTGGTTTTTCACCGTTCTTCTTTAGCTTGCCATAGCTTCTGTAATTAAAGCAAAAAAGTATATCCTGATAAAATCAAGATATACTCGGGTTTAATTATCTATATCCTTATGTTGAGAAAACTCGATTAGCTGTAAACGCTAAACCATACCCTCTCTTTGAAGCATGAGGATCGAGGCGGTATCAGTGCACAATTCTTTAATCCTTACTGATTCTTTTGTTTTTCGTTTTATACTGGAAATTCACAAAATAAATGCTTATGGCTACTAGCAGCATCCCGATAACCAGTGAATATGTCACCGTTTCTCCTAAGAATAGCACTCCGAGAAGAACAGCGACAATCGGAATGAGAAACGTATAGGAACCAACTTTGCTTGCCTCACCAGCGTTAACTAGATTGTAGTAAAGGATGTAGGCTAACGGTATGCCAATGGTCGCACCAAAGCCGAGCCCTGACAGATAATTCCGATTCCATTCGATGGCAGACCAGCTTTCAAACACCGATCCGGTACCTAAAAGAAAAACCCCGCCAATGATACATTGAAGTGCTACCATCCAATACGCATCTACTTCTTTGCTTATTTTCTTTACATATATTACTCCGAACGCCCAGCTTACAGCAGTTAGTAACCCAAGCGTAACGCCGATTGCTGAGACATGGACTGTCAGACCATCCACACTAACGACCGCTACCCCTACAAATCCTAGAAACAAACCGAGGATTTTGACTGGTGTTAAATATTCACCAAGTAATAGCCAAGCGAAAAGGCCAAGCAAAATCGGTTGAAAATAGACAAGTACGGAAAATAATCCACTTGGTAAGTAGAGCAATCCTGCAGTCTGAAGTCCGAAAAACAGGATCGTGTTAAAGAAAGCCCCAATACAATACTTTTGCCAGTTTTCCCGCCAATTGACTCTTTTCCTAGTCTTCCAAATGATAACTGTCAGCAGGATGCCTCCTAAAAGCGCACGAAGTCCGGCATAAAGCAATGGCGGTGAGTAGGGTACCGCTAATTTATTGATTGGCCAGCTCGCGCCCCAAATTAAGATGAGGGCAATAAGTGCAGCAGTCGATTTTTTAAACACTATCAAATCCCCTTTCATCGGCAAAAAGCATGTCCCTATAGTCACTGCAAAGTTCAAAGAGACGATGCACGGTTGCATCGCCTCACATTAGTAAGAGTATTTCCACACCCTACCTTTACGATCTATCTTACTATGAAAGTATGATTTCACATACATCTATAACACACTGAATGCTTCATCCTTTATATCACTGATGAACATATGTCCTGGTGAATGAGTAATCATAATCGAAGGCTTACTTTCCATCGCAACAGCTTGAGGCGTCACACCACAAGCCCAAAATACCGGAACCTCCCCTGGCTTGAATGGGACAGCATCTCCAAAATCAGGTTTTGATATATCCTTGATACCAATTTGGCCAGGATCCCCAATATGTATTGGCGCACCGTGAACTGCCGGGAAACGTGATGTAATCTGGACAGCACGGATGGCATCCTCTGGCGTCATTGGTCGCATACTAACGACTGTCGGCCCCTCGAACATACCTGCTTTGTTACACATAATGTTCGTTTTGTACATCGGAACATTACAGTTTTCCTCGATATGTCTAATCGGAATACCGCTCTCAAGGAGTGGGGTTTCAAATGTAAAGCTACAACCGATCAAGAAGCCGACCATATCATCTTCCCAGTACTCCGTAATATCTGCGACTTCTTCTGTAAACACACCATCCCGGTAAATACGATATTTCGGGATGTCTTTACGGATATCTGCATTTTCGGCAATCATAGCAGGAATATATGAACCAGGCTCCGTCACGTCCAATAAAGGGCATGACTTCGGATTACGCTGACAGAAAAGCAAAAAGTCAAAGGCATGTTCCTTTTTTAAAATAACCAAGTTCGCTTGTGTATTACCTTTTGACATTCCTGCAGTCGGTCCAGTAATCTCTTGCTTCCTTATCAACTCTCTTATTTCTTCCGGCTCTAACATTTCATAGTTCACCATAAAGCCCCTCCCGAATTTGTCTTCTTATTACCTTATTTAAAAACCAATGGTACTTGTTCAATTAAAGTCACGACACTTAAAATACCCATGATTACAACGACAAAAGCGCCCGTAACCGTCAACCAGATTGGATGTTTATATGTACCAACAATATTTTTCTTATGTGCAGCAATTAGTAATGTACCTAAACCGATTGGCAAAATAAAAGCATTCAACGCGCCTACGATAAGCAAGATTGTTACCGGCTTTCCAACAAAAGCAAACGTTACTGTTGAAATAACGATAAACGCAATGATAACCCAATTTTGGAATTTCTCAATAAGAGGGTGAAACGTTCGGATAAATGAAACCGACGTATATGCAGCTCCTACAACAGATGTTACCGCCGCAGCCCACATAATGACACCAAACATACGATAACCAATGTCACCTGCAGCTAGCTGGAATACAGAAGCTGGCGGATTCGCTGGATCGATCGCTAGTCCTTTTGATACTACTCCAAGTACGGCCAAGAATAATGCCACACGCATAACACCGGTAACAAGAATCCCTGTAACAGAGCTTTTTGTAACTTCCGGCAGTGATTCAACACCTTTAATACCAGCATCCAATAGACGGTGTCCGCCTGCAAACGTAATATATCCTCCTACCGTTCCACCAACAAGCGTAACAATAGCGAATATACTGATTTGCTCCGGTTTAAACGTATTCACAATCGCCTCTCCAACCGGCGGCGATGTAGTAAATGCCACGTACAGCATGAGGAGAATCATTACAATCCCTGCAATTTGTGCGAATTTATCCATCGCTTTCCCTGCTTCTTTCACAACAAAAATAAAAATTGCTAAAATCGCACTAACAACAGCCCCTGTAATCGGATCCCAGCCAAGCATGGCATTCAGACCCAAGCCTGCACCAGCTACGTTCCCGATATTAAATGCCAAACCGCCAAATACGATTAGTATTGCCAAAACAACTCCCAGTCCAGGTAACACCTTGTTGGCAATTTCTTGTCCACGCAATCCGGAAACGGCAATGATTCTCCAAATATTCATTTGTGAAAAGATGTCTAGTAATAATGAAATTAAAATTACAAAGGCAAAGCTTGCAGCTAATTGCTGTGTAAATACAGTAGTTTGTGTCAAAAAGCCCGGTCCAATCGATGATGTGGCCATTAAAAAGGCAGCTCCAAGTAAAACACTTCTACTTACCTTCTTTTTCCCCGTAACGTTGACATCTTTTTGTGTTGCATCAGTTTTAGGATTTTTCATTTTGAACCTCCAACTTACAAATTGCATCTACAGTAATATTGTTCTTAGTCAATGTTTCGTTTATATATTTTGCAAAGGCTAGTGCATGTGCACCATCACCGTGAATACAAATCGTATCTGCACGCAGCGGAACTTCTGTTTTTTGCTCTGAAACTACGATTCCTTTTGTCACCATTTTCACTATTTGCGCAACAGATTGCTCTTGATCTGTAATCATTGCATTCTTTTGGGATCGAGAAGTCAATGACCCGTCTGCTTGATACGTGCGATCTGCAAATACTTCGTGTGCCGTTCGTAAACCAATCTTCTCTCCGGCCTTCGTCAATTCACTGCCGGAAAGTCCAAATAATATCAAGGATGGGGATACATCATATACTGCTTGTGCAATCGCTTCGGCAAGTTTTGGATCCTTTGCCGCCATATTGTACAGCGCACCATGGGGTTTTACATGCTGCATTTTTTCATTAAATGTCATTAAAAATCCTTGCAATGCACCAATTTGATAGACGACCATGTCATACCCTTCTTGAGGAGTAATCGCCATTTCTCTTCGCCCGAATCCGTTCAAATCCGGCAAACCAGGATGCGCACCAATTTTGACACCATTGGCAATGGCCATCTTCACGGTTTCTCTCATCACGCTCGGATCTCCGCCATGAAAACCGCAGGCAATATTGGCAGATGTAACGTATTTCAAAATTTCTTCCTGCTCCCCAAGCTTATAGCGACCAAAACTCTCCCCTAAATCACAATTCAAATCTACTTGAAACATATTTCTCCCCTCCATTGATAATCGTTTAATAATTAGTAATTATTTTCGCTGTTCCCGAAATTCGGAACAGTAGTTTTAAAACTAAAACAAATTCTAGCATAAATATTTTCGCTTGAATATATTATTTGCAAAATTATTCGAAAATTGTAAATAACGCAATATTCTTAACATACACACTTGATTTTAAATTTGAAAACAAATTATAATGTTAGCAATATCCGAATTAAAAAACATAAATACCAAAATTCGAAACCTTGAGGAGCTGTTTAGAATGGCCTATCAGAAAATTAATGCACACATAAGGCCCTTAGGGGATTCTGCGCTCGTCATTCAGTTAGGTGACGGAATCAGCCTTGCCATCCATGAGAAAGTTAAAAATCTTTCCAATCTATTAGAAAAAGAACCGTTTACAGGATTGATTGAATCTGTGCCGTCTTATAATAGCTTGACCATTTATTACAATCCTGTTGCCGTCTTTATGTCCAACACGGATAAAGATTCAGCAAGTCCCTATAACAAAGTAAGTGCAATTATTTTATCGCTGCTGGATCGATTAGAAACAAGTGAAACATCGGAACAACGGCTAATAACAATACCAGTCGTGTATGGAGGAGAGTTTGGTCCGGATTTGGAATATGTAGCAAGTTATCACGGACTTTCTGTTGAAGATGTAATTCAAATACATTCGTCAAATGAGTACTTAGTTTATATGATTGGCTTTGCTCCTGGTTTTCCGTTTATGGGCGGGATGGATGAAAGAATTGCAACACCACGTAAAGATTCACCACGTCTAGCCATCGCACCGGGATCTGTAGGAATTGCTGGTAAACAAACAGGCATCTACCCGCTGGAAACTCCCGGAGGATGGCAAATTATCGGCAGAACTCCGCTTGATTTGTTTCTTCCGGAACTTTCACCGCCAACTCTGTTACAGGCCGGTGATAGAATCCTCTATGTGCCGATAACGCTTGAAGAGTATGCTGTCTATAAGGAGATGAAACAATGAGCATTAAAATACTTCATCCTGGATTAATGACTACGATTCAAGATTTAGGGAGATTCGGTTCACAAAAGTTTGGCGTCATCGTAAGTGGCGCAATGGATCCGATTTCTCTCAGGATTGCAAATTTACTTGTTGGAAATGACGAAGGCGAAGGAGCACTTGAAATCACTCTTTTAGGAACAACTCTCCAATTTGACACGGATGAGTTAGTTGCCATTACAGGTGGAGACCTGCAGCCTACGATTGACGGAGAGAAAGCTCCAATGTGGAGGCCTGTGCTGATTCGCAAAGGATCTGTTTTACAATTCAAGTCAGCTATTAATGGGTGCAGAGCCTACGTGGCATTCGCTGGCGGAATCGTGGTGCCTGAAGTTATGGGAAGTAAAAGCACTTATTTGCGCGCAACTATAGGAGGGCTTCAAGGAAGAGCATTACAAAAAGGAGATGTATTGGACAGCGGAGACTTCAATCCACTCAGTCAGGCATTTGTTCATCAGCTCGAAAAAATGACGACTCACTTTAATTGGTCTGTCGATTATACAGAGTTTCTATCATTCGATAAAACTCAAACAATCAGGGTGTTACATGGTGCTGAGTTCGAGCGTTTCGATATTGAAAGCCAACAAGCGTTTTTCTCAAAGCCCTATAAATTAACGACTCAAGCTGATCGAATGGGCTATCGGTTGGATGGCGAACCACTCAGCCTTTCCGAGAAATTTGAATTGTTATCGGAAGGAGTTACGTACGGTACGATTCAAGTGCCTTCAAACGGCCAGCCTATTATTCTGATGGTTGATCGACAAACGACAGGTGGTTATCCAAAAATCGGTCAAGTCATTTCTGTTGACCTCCCTTGTTTAGCACAGATGCAGCCAAACTCTAACATTCAGTTCAAGAAGTTTTCCCTTGAACAAGCAGAAGTAGAATTAATCAAACAAGAGCAGTTGCTGCGTAAATTAGCAATGGGTATTCAGTTTAAAGCACTTCATAAATAAGAGCATATGAAAATCGATACATAACCGTATTTAGAAGCAAAACGAGGCGGTCTCGCATCCAATTGATGCAGAGACCGCCTCGTTCCTGTTATTTGCTATAGCCTAATTGCATTGAAATAGCCTCAGCAACTTTTTTTACCTTCTTTGCATAGATTTCAATGTTCTCATCCTGATAATTCGCTTCGATCCCTGCGATACTGATTCCCGCAATAACTTCTCCGTTGTGATTAAAAATCGGGGCAGCAATGGCAGCTGTATGGTTTTCCAATTCAGAATGACTGATTGTATATCCATCGATTCTCGCTTGTTTGATCGTTTCATAAATTTCATCTTTTTCAGTAATTGTCCCGTTAGCAAACGATTTTGGATTGATCGATTCGAGATATGTCTCCACTTCTGAATCCGGTAAAAAGGACAAGATTGCACGTGAACAGGCACCGGCATAAAGCGGACTTTTCCTGCCGATCGAAGTATACAAACGCACCTTTTGTTTTGTGTCTATTTTCTCAATATAGATGGCTTCATCTCCATCTTTAACAATTAAGTTAATGGCTTCCTTCACATCATTATGTAATTCATGCATAAATGGATAAGCAACCTTACGTAAATCAATCCTGCCTAAAACCAGCTGACCGAATTTGAGAAACAAAAGTCCAAGTCGGTATTTCGAATCGCTTCCCTTTTCCAAGAACTCCATTTCCTCTAATGACCTGAGCATTCGATAGACCGAAGATTTCGGAATCCCCGATAGATCAATAATTTCTTGAAAGGTTAATTCCGTATTCTCTATAAATAAATTTAATATATCCATCGAACGGACAACCGTTTTATTTTTGTTGTTCATTAATTGTAGTCTGCTCCTTCCCATTCTATTACTCTATGTATAAAACTCCCTATTGGAATCCGTTGAATACACTTCCTTACTTAATATAAGTATTATACCAAGATTGGAAGATAAAACGGAAACTATAGTAGGTGCACATTTAATAAAAACCTCATTTACTTATGGGAACGGTTCTCTGCGACTATTTGCTGGAACTCCATACATTTAAATAAAACAGGTACGTGTAGTAGGTAAAATAAAGCAGTAGAGAATACAAATCCATTACTATTCTATTACTAGTTTTGTAAAAAATCGTAAGGAAAAAGAGCGAATTTCGTTAACATAATCTTTATTAAGCTATACATAGATCTATATATTCTATTAACATTTCTTTTCTAAAATAAATTTGAATCATATTTTAGATAGGAGATGGAGAATTGAGCAAAAAACTATTAGTGGGAACAGGTATGGCCTTATCGTTATTATTAACCCCGTTCAGTCAATCATTTGCAGAACAACCAACAGTAGGTGAAAGAAAACAAGTGAGTAATGTAGCACACCGTGGCGCAACAGCTTATACACCTGAAAATACGATTGCCGCTTTTGATCTAGCAGTTGATATGAAAGCCGATTATATTGAAATCGATGTTCAAAGAAGTAAAGATGGTGAATTAGTATTGATTCATGATACCACGGTAGATCGTACAACAGATGGAACGGGAAAAGTTGGAGATTTAACATTGGAACAGCTTAGAAGTCTTGATGCAGGTAGTTGGAAAGGAGAACAATTTGCAGGAGAACCAATCCCAACATTTGAAGAAATTCTAGATCATTACCATGGGAAAATTGGAATTTTAATAGAATTAAAGGCTCCAGAGCTTTACCCTGGTATTGAAGAACAAGTAGCAGCAGCATTAATAGAACGAAATCTCCATAAACCACAAAATGAAAAAATCATTATTCAATCTTTTAACTTTGAATCAATAAAAAAAATGGATCAGCTTCTTCCTAAAGTTCCAATCGGTGTATTAACTTCTAACCGAGCAGATACAACATTAGAAGCTTTACAGGAATTTTCAACTTATGCGGATTGGTTTAACCCAAGTTATGGAATTGTGACGAAAGAATTAGTGAATCAAGTTCACTCTCTTGGAATGCAAATTGGTTCGTGGACGGTTCGTAGTCAAGAAGCAGCAGACTTCCTATTCAAAATGGGCGTTGACGCAATTATTTCTGATTATCCGGATTATGTAGATCCTAGAAACTAATATTCCTGTATAATAGTTTAAGAAAAGGAGTAGTTGCTACTCCTTTTTGTTTGGATTTTTTGTTGGTTTTTAGATTAAATTTTATACAAATAAGACCGATTCCGCCCAATCTGCTACACTAATTTGGATACATACTATAAGGGCTAGTAGACTTAAAAATTTCAGAGGGCACTTTAGAGGATTTTATATTAATTCGTATGTAATTTCCGCCTTCTTGTACTTCTCCTGAAAGCGGTGAAGCTCATCCTTGTCATAGAAAAATGCAACTTCACGATTATTGTAGATGGCTTTTGCCACTTTCTCAAACGGCTCTTGATTCCCTTCAAAATACGTCGGCATTATTGTTGATACACGCTCATAACAAACCTTCCCTAACTCCAGCGTTCGCTTCTGATTCACTTTGTACCATCCTTTAAATACATATTCAAACCCACCAAATTCACTTCGGACATGAGCAAATAACGCAATTTCTTGTCTCAGCTCATACAGTCGTTTCTTCATATAGGCCGTATTAAATTCTGAGTCGGTATGATACTCTGTGAAGAATTGCTCGTCCGCGTTTAGTTCATTGTCCCAACTGGCATTCGGATAAAATTTTAACGCTTTGATATCGATCGCCTCCTGAAACTTATGTTTGGCCCCACTTCCTTGCAATCCTTTATACCCCGCCCCAAAACAGTTACAGCAATCTTTTACCGTTTTGAAGGCAATGTGCTCCGTTGCATCCAAGTATCCTCTATGTACGTAAGTCATTGGGTTATACTCCTGTTCAACATCCCACACCTTATAATCCATTGTTTCAAACCGTTGACGAATATGTAAAACTACTGAGTCGATTCTTTCATTCATTTCCTGCAAATCATTGATAACTTTTATACGAATGATCTCACATTCAATCGCTTGTACGATATCATGTTGACGCATAGAATCACTCAGCACCATTTCTTCTGATAAATGATAGGGCTCATCAATTTCAATAATCATATTAATTTGTGGAAAGTAGATATCTGCCAGCGCGTATGTTTTTGTTTCTACATCGCGGACGATATATTGCTGAGTGATCATTTTCACATCCGGGTTATTCAGCAAATGCCATATCCGTGATACTACATAGTTTTCGTCATTCTTCTTATTTGTTTTGGATAATTGTTTTTTAATAAAGTTGTATTTTTTCATTGATAACTCCATTTTTCATGTCATTATAAGAAATATACACGATTTGTTACAATATGGGAAACTGCCTCTATAAGCTAAAATACTGTTGCATCACTGGTGTAACTTCTCTGTATAAATTACTGCATAAATATTATTCAATCAGAAAAAGCTCTAAACACTGATATCACAGCAATTAGAGCTTTTTGTAATGTGTATATATTAATCTAAAGCAGCGTTATAACTAACTAAAGTCTAGGACACTTCCCTATTCGAAAGATGTTTAAAATACATAGATTCCGATTGTTTCAACTTTTTTCGTCGAATCCATGCAACAATCACGACAAGAATTAAAGCAAACCCTAAATAGCCCATCGTTGAGTAAACTTTCCCTACTAAACTTGTGAAGCCAACTAGGCTTGCAGCAAATCCTGCCAAACCAACGACGATAACAGCTGGCTTGAATGACTTCGATTCTGGTGCAAAGAAGCGTACGGTAAAGGCATAGAACATACCGACTGCAGTATTGTACATCATTCCTAAGAGTGCGATTGACATAAGAACACCTACCGCTGGATGAATTTGATTGGCCAGCTCTAATGTTGGCATATCTACCCCTGCCACCACGTCGATTTTTACGAACATCGCGACATTAATCAGAATAATTAATAGACCTAGCATAATCCCGCCAAAAATACCTCCGCGCCCTGCTACTTTACTATCTTTCTCTGTACCACCCATGACGATTAACAGTGCAGCACCCGCAGCGATATTATAAGAAACATACAATAATGCGCCAATAAACCAATTTCCTGCCGCTGCCGGCTGCTCCTTCGCTAAGTTATCTGCTTGTGACCACGAAAGATCCATCGTAAAGATTGAATAGATTAAGATAACAAAGATAACCCCCATTAAATACGGAGTTACACTCGCAATTATATTAATGATGTTTTTCACATTTAATAATAATGTCGCAATCGTTAAACCAACCATGATAATGCTGCCGACCATAGGATCAATGCCAAACATTTGATTGAATGTAGAGCCAGAACCTGCAAACATCACGACCGCTACCCCAAATAAGAAGAACGTAATCAGGAAGTCTAAAATGAAGCCTAAATATCGACCACTAATTTGATAAATAACTCCTTTATGTGAAGCAACCTGCATTTCCGATCCTAGCTGTGCCAACGTCATACCTAAAAAGGCAAACGCTAAAGAAGCGAGAATTCCCCCAACTAGCCCCAGTGTACCGAAACTTGTAAAATACTGCATAATTTCCTGACCAGAGGCGAAGCCCGCGCCGACAATTAAACCGACGAAAGCACCTCCTATTTGTAAACTTCTTTTCATAATGCACCTTCTTATTGTTTGAATTTTCTGATAAAATAGTCCATAAATTTCCTTAAGCACAAACATTTATGCTTAAGGAGTTGTTTTTATTAGTTATATGTTTTCTTTTCGACCGTATAAGATTCCACTGTTTCACGATTGATCGCATAGCCGATGCCAGCTGTTTGCGGCACCTGGATATAACCATTTTCCGCCACTACCTCAGGCTCGATAATATCCTTTTCCCAGTAGCGATTCGAGCTCGCTGTATCCCCTGGCAGAATAAAGTTCGATAAAGTTGTCAGTGCTACATTATGTGCACGCCCCACACCCGACTCCAGCATACCGCCACACCATACCGGAATGCCCTTTGATTCGCAATAGTCATGAATTTTCTTCGCTTCTGTTAAGCCGCCAACACGACCGATTTTAATATTAATAATTTTTGTCGCACCGATTTCGATTGCTTTACGTGCATCCTCTAATGAGTGAATACTCTCATCCAAGCAAATTGGTGTTGTCATCTGTTTTTGTAGTGTTGCATGATCGATAATATCATCCGAAGCTAACGGCTGTTCCACCATTGTTAAGTTAAATTCATCAAGTTGCTTTAAAAGAGCCGCATCTTCCAGACGATAAGCAGAGTTGGCATCTGCCATAATCGCCACATCCGGGAATTTTTCACGGAGTGTACGCATCACTTCCACATCCCAGCCTGGCTTGATTTTTACTTTGATCCGCTTATAACCATCCCGCACATATTCATCTACTAAAGCGACTAAATCATCGATCGATTTTTGGATTCCGATACTAATTCCTACTTCGATTTGATCCTTTGTACCGCCAAGGGCAGCTGCTAGTGTTTGATTCGTTTGTTGGGCATAAATATCCCAAATTGCGCCTTCAATTGTTGATTTCGCCATATTATTTTTACGGATTGGCTCAAAAATAGCACTTACTTCATCTGGATGGCTGATCTCTTTATTTAAGATTAACGGAATCAAATAATCCTCCAGCATATGCCAGTTCGTTTTTAACGTTTCTTCGTTATACCATGGTGAGTGGAAAGCTACAGATTCACCCCAGCCAATTGTACCTTGTTCATCTTTTGCTTCCAGTAATAAAAAATCTCTATTTGTGAAGGTACCAAAGCTTGTTGTGAAAGGTGCCTTTAGCTTCATTTGTAAATGCCTAATTGTAATTTCGGTAATTTTCATGTTTGCTGCCTCCAAGTGCTAATGTGTCTTTTCGAACAAAAATATATTCATTCCACGTTTCCTGCTGCTGCAAGCGAACAGCTGCGTAGCC
The DNA here is from genome assembly GCF_038630735.1 of Solibacillus sp. FSL K6-1781. Lineage (GTDB taxonomy): Bacteria > Bacillota > Bacilli > Bacillales_A > Planococcaceae > Solibacillus > Solibacillus silvestris. The sequence goes on from NZ_CP152038.1 coordinate 3,380,693, forward strand.
GGCAGCAAATAATGCCTGGCAAGTTTCTCGCACAGCTAATCGCCAGTGCATCGCATGCAGCTGACTTGATGCCTTTAATTGTTGGAAATCTTTTGGAACAGGTAATGTATAAACAGGCTTCGTGAAATCTACTTTATGAAACTTGATCCTGCATAAATTGTCCTGCTCCCAAACCATTTCGCCAAGCGGTTCCGGATTTTCGATATCAGGTTGGATAGACAGCGCTACATAATCAGACGTTAAATGCCAATGCACTTCAAAACGATCCGATGGTAACCCTTTATTAAAGCCATCCTGCATTTCGCCGTAGCAGTTTTCCAGGTACGTATCACAAATGCCGTTCAGCTTCGTTAAGTTTAAGTATCCATTGCGTGTTTCCAGTGGATCAAATGTCCATACCATCAGGTCATAGCCTTTTTGAATAGCGATTTCTCGCTGCGCATCTTTCAACTTTCCGCCAACTTTTTGAGAACGATAGGCTTCATCAATGCCAAGCATATGCGAGCATAAATAGGTTTTGCCATTGTTGAGTGCCGCAAAGCCGTAGCTAAAGCCGATTAGTTTTTCTCCATCATAGGCTCCTACCATAATGCCACCATGCTTGACCGCTGTTAATGTTTGATGTGTCGGCAGAGGGGATGTTTGCCATATTTGCTGCTCCAGCACTTGCACCTGCTGCATTTCCTCTAGTGTTGTGAGTTCTTTTATTAAAATCATATCTGATCGCTTCTTTCTAAATACTGTAACGCGCCAAGTAATGCCCGTTTAATTATTTCTACTCCTGTCTCAAGCTGATTTTGATTAAAGGTCATTTGCGGATGATGTAAACCCGGTGTGACGCCACAGCCTAAGCCGAGCATCGTCGTTTTTAAATGCGGCTTCGTATACGCATAAAAATGAAAATCCTCGCCCCCCGGTGTCACGATATCCGGTGCGCAATACGCGGTTCCTACCGTTTCAATAATCGCCTGTCGCATAATGGCTTTTGCTTCTTCATCGACCTGTGCTGCCGCAATATGAGCACCAATCGTTGTCGTAATGGCTGCTCCGTACAATGCACTGACAGCATCAATGGCCTTTTGTAAGCCCCTTGTGAGCGCATCCATGGTGTCATTCGTCTGTGCACGCACATCTAAACTGAATGTCGCGGTGCCTGGAATGATATTTGTCGATACACCGCCTGCTTGAATTTGGGTCATTTTTATCGAGGCGCTTTCCTCAGGTTTGATCCATATACGTTTTAGCGCATCGACTAGTGCGGCTGCTACTTCAATTGCGTTTATTCCCTGCTCCGGTCTTGCGCCATGTGCTTCGATCCCAGTAATGGTGCCGTTAATGAGTTTGGCTGCCCCATGATAGAGCGCTGGTGCATGATAACCTTCTGCCAGTTCCACAAGCGGACGTACATGGGTGCCAAATAAAAACTGCAACGGATCGACTATGCCGCGCTCCGCAATCGCCTTCGCACCAGCTGCCTTTTCCTCTGCTGGTTGGAATATAATTCGAACCGCACTCGATAGATTCATTTTTTGCAAGGCAAATGCTACACCGAGAGCAATCGTCATATGCCCATCATGCCCACAGGAGTGATTGGCCTTAAAGACTCCATCTACTTCCTGCCATAAGGCGTCGATATCTGTGCGGAAGCCAACTTTCGGGATACCTGGACCAATATCCACATACAAGCCCGTCATCCCTTCAAATAATACGGGTGTCAATCCTGCTTGTATGAACTGCTCTGCAATAAATTGCGTCGTTTCTACCTCCTGCCAGCTTATTTCAGGATGATGATGCAAATGCTCAAATATTTCGTTTAAATTTTTTTCCATACAACTCAACTCCATCGATCTGCTAAAAAACTATTTTGAAAATCATCAAACTTTTCGCGTTGTTGCTCATAATAGGCCTTATCATGCGACACCATGCCCACGACGAGTGTATTCATAAAAGCAATCAGTGCCGGCATCATATCAATCGTCGAAAGCTCCGTTTGCTGCAACACAAAGGTAGTATCTGCATGAGGGATAATAGGTGCCACATTGGAATCCGTCATTGCCACCGTATAGGCCCCCTGCTCATGAAACATTTTCGCTAATGCAATCGATTCCTTATAATAACGATGCAACGATACGACGATGACCAATGCATCCTCATCCATCTCCTGCAATGTACGGATTAGCGCACCTGTATGTGACTCAACGACTTGTACATTCGGACGTAAAATATTTAATGTGAACTTCAGCCACTGTCCTGCAAATTGTGAAGCACCAGCACCGATTAAATAGATCGTCGATGCTTGATGCATGCGTCTTGTAACATCTTGGAATTGGTCAGGGTCGATTTGCTGGGCAATATTAATAATTTGATTACTTACTTGTCCCATGACCTTTTCTGCAAGCTGTGGTTCATGGAATAATGCTTCCTTTGATGCCACATAATTGCCTAACGTACTATTCGTATTCTTTCCAAAAACGAACATCGTGACTTCCTTTTGGAGCTGTGCATAACCCGCCAAGCCAATCGCGTAGCAAAATCGGATCACCGTTGTTTCACTTGTTCCTGCACCAATACCTACTTCACTAGCCGAATGCACCCCAACATAAGTTGGATTTTTCAAGACAAATTGAGCTACCTTTTTCTGCGCTTTCGAAAGCTGATCAAAATGCGCTTCAATCCGCTCGGTAATCGTGGTTGCTTTAACACCCAAAAGAAGTCACTCCTTCACGATTCATTTTTTGAAGTTTATACTTCAAACGTTGAATAGTAATTTAACATACTGATTGGTAAAATGCAATAAGTTTTCTGAAAGTTCTAACTAATAAAACTACTTATTTGTCGATTCAATGAAAATGATTAGCTTGAGCATCTAAAATAAAAGCATATAATGAAGACATAAAGGGGGGTATCTTTGATGAGGTTTAATCGAATCTTTCAACAATTTGCAGCAATAACCGAGGCAATCAAAGCATTTCCACTAGCTACTGTGCTCTTAGTCGTCTTATTCTTCGTGAATGTAGCAGAAATTAGCGGTACTGTGGCAAATTACGAAAAATGGCTGGCAACGCTTGTTGTTGCTGTATTTGCTGCATCTGTAGCTGACTTATTTGCCAAACATGTCATAACGTATAGCATCGCAATTTTTTTTACAGGGCTTTTCTTCTGGATTAGCAGCTCCAATGATCTTGTATTAGCGATCCAAACAGGCGTTGTTATCAGTGCGCTCATGATGGGCTTTATATGGTGCGGAAAGGAAAACTTCAGTGCTCGTTTTTTCCATATTTTCAAAAGCATACTCATCACAGCCTTCTTCTCCATTATCATCTTTGTTGGATTAATGCTCATCTATGCAGCGATCAATTATTTACTGTTTTCGATTAATTCAAATATCATCGAGTATATCGCGGCTATTGTATTTGGTTTGTTTACGCCATTATTCTTCCTGTCCTTGACAATGAAGAAAGAGGAACCTGCCCATATTCTTGAGGTGTTGCTTTCGTACGTAATTGTACCGCTGACAATGGTGTATGCTGTGATTTTAGTAATTTATATAGCACTGCATTTCACCGATTGGTCAGAAAATTTACTCGAACCATTATTAGTGTATTTCGCGTCAACTGTACTCATCGTCTACTTTTTAAGCTACCGACTTAATAATGGGTTAACGAAATGGTTCCGACTTATTTTCCCGAAAGTATTACTTATCATTGTGCTTTATCAGCTCGTTGTCTCCATCATGAAAATCGGAGAGACTGGCATTACACATGGCCGATATTTTGTTATTTTATTCGGTTTATTTGCCATCATCATCGCACTGATCCTGACATTTATTCCAAAAAAGCAATGGCTTGTTGCACCGATTTTTATCGGGTTTAGTTTACTTTCTGTCATCCCGCCTGTTGATGCTTTTACGATTAGTAAAAACAATCAGGAAAATCTACTACAGGAGCGTTTACAATCGCTCAATATGTACGATGGAGAAGTTCAGCCGAATCCGGAAATTTCTAATGAGGATAAACAATTCATTACGGAGAAATTTGATTATTTACAGCGTATGGATTATGACATTGCGTGGCTGCCGAATCAACGTTTTGAAAAAATCTTTGGTTTCTCGCCACAGTATAAAGATTATATGAATGAAGTCTATTATACTGTTAACTTAAATGGAGATGAACCGATTATCACTGCAATTGATCATTACGATTATTTTGTTCAAGTATCCGCTTCACAAAATCCACCGCACAGACGCTTTGAGTTAACAAACAATATGCAACTCCGTTTACAGAAGGATCAGCTCGTGTTAGTGAAAGACGAGCAAGAGCTTTTAGCATGGCCGTTGGAGGAACTAGACACCCTCTTTACAAGTAATTACAGCGAATTATCTGTAGAGGAAGCTACTTTAACCGCAGAAAACGACCGCGCGAAGCTGCAAATCATCGTACAATATGCTCAATCCCATCGCAATCAACGCTATGCGGAGTTATATGTTTTTGTGCAGGTGAAGGAATAAGGAATGAATGGAACAGCCCTTGACATGCGGATTGTCGGGGGTTGTTTTTGGTAAGAGGTGAAAAAATTAAAGCATAAAGAACGCACAATTCCTATTTCAAGAATTGCGATCGATTGTGGAATATCGTTTTTCAACAAAAGACTCCTTTAGTCAGTAAGAATGAATAGAATTAAACCTTCTACCAATAAAGTTAGCAGGTATGGGGTTGAGTTCTAATTCTCTTGACCAAATAGAGAGTTGACCAATGTGATGAATTTCATGGGCAATTATATGGTGTAATATTTCCTCAACGGTATATTTATCTTCATCCCAAGGTACATTTACAACTTTATTTTTAAATTTATCTATATCTTTACTTAGAAATTCTGCTATTTCATTTCGCAATCTATCAGAAAGAAGAGTTAGCTTTTTGTCACTAAAATCCCTCTATATTTTTTTAGTAATTTGCTAAACGTTTCTTATCAAAGAAACTAATTGATCACCGTTACAATGTGTAAATAAAGAAGACCATCTAATCATTATTCAACTAAAGCCCCCGATTGTTGAATAACTACTAATTTATTTACACTAGCTTTTAGAATCAAAATTAATGTCCTAAAGAGATTGTTCAAGTAAAAAGGAAGAACAGCACTTATTGGGTGCCGTTAACACAATAAGTAAACGTTTTTGTAATATAAAATCCTTTTTCCAAAATAAAAAAAGAAAGAGAGTCTTAACGACTCTCTTTTTTTTTGAAAAATAATGACTAACTCATGAATTTTCCTTTGTAGAAATAAGCCTATAACAAGAAAGAAATAAAACTATACTTAAAATGAAAAATATTATTATACCGATCTCAAAATAAGCATATAATGCAAATATTATCGAAAGATTGATTAATGCAATAATTAAAAATATATCATAATAATTTTTTAACTTAAAACTAATAATAATTGATAAGAAAAATAAAATATTAGCAATGAAAAATAAAGGTTCTAATTCAAAATATTTTAAATAAAAAATCATTAAACAATAAAGAAATAAAACCAAAAATACTTTTACAAATTTAATCATCTTACCACCCCTTTTTATACTAACGAAAGTCATTTTAACTATAAAAATAATTTAAGGTTTAGTATGATCCAAGTTTTTATAAACTTCACATTATGTTTAATTAATTAAAAAATTTAATGCTCAATCAAAGAGTAATGTTAATATGTAATTCGTTTTTCTCATTCTTTTGTTTCTTTCTTTCAATTTTCAACACCTGCCCTATTTTATTATATGTATAATTTAATATTGAAATATTCCTATTTTTATTATACAGAAAGTAATACTAAATTTTTATGAGTTATTAGACTTCATATAAAATGGGACTTAAGAAGTACAAACAAGCCTTATTTATTGGATAAGGCTTGTTGTTTTATTTTATTTCGTTTCAAAAAAGTAATAGTAAAGTTTTTAATTACTTACTTTTAATAGAGTTGAGAGTTATCGTAAAGATAAATACGACTAATAGAATTTAGATTCATAATCTGTGTATTGGTAATCTTCTATGACAACCAAATTTTCCTATTTAATAAATATTCAATTAAACTATTAATTCCTATTCAATTAAATGGCCCTATAACGGAAAAACGCAATCTTCTTATTGAAGGATCGCGCCCGATTGTGGAAAAAGGATTGCACCATACAGATTTACAAAGTTAGGGACAAAATGTTACCAAATACAATTTAGGGAACCTTCAGCCAGCAGCTAAGAGAGTTTATTGTCTTAGCTGTTTTTTATTCAATAACAGGACTGTACTAGCTTTATTTACAAAGATTTAGTTATACTTTGATAATTGGAGTAGCATATTTTACTCTAACAAAACAATAAATTAAAATCATTACCGATTGAAAAGGTGAGTACGTTGAAATTTAATTATAAAATTACGAGTGCAGGTTGGGCTATATGCGAACTAGAAGTGTCAAATCAACAATTTACTTTTGAGGTTAGTTGGATTTCTGATGCATTAAAAGAATTTTTAGAAGCTATCGTGCGATTGAATCCCGACGTTGATCCAGATTATTATGAAGATGAAACAGAATGTAGTTGGCATCAAGAGCCAGGTTTAGTTGAGTGGGATTTTAAAATTTCCGACATAAAAAGTGATGAGAAAAATCTTTTTCTTACAGTGAAGCAATATGAAGATGACAGTAGAAGGCATCGTCCATTCATTGATGTGAAATTTTCATGTAATTATGATGAATTCGTATCATCAATAGTAGGAAGTTTGGAATCTCTTCTGAGAGAGTTTGGTTTAGTCGGTTATTCGGAAATGTGGGGTGGAGCTGATTTCCCGATAGCTCATTACTTAAAGTTAAAGCAATATGCTATAGATAAAACTATCTTTCCAAATGTTACTGAAGAGACTGACAATACGATTAAAACAACGACAAGTTTGGATTATGAAATGAAATTGCTCACGATGTAGCTTTAAAATAAAAGAACAAAAATACCTCGTAAAACCTTAATTTAGATTAATAAGAAGCATCCATTTTGAAATATAATGGATGCTTATTTAGCATTTTTTATTATAAAAAAATTAGATCATTTTCTACAGCGTTACTCCATAAACGCGCCCGATTGTTGAAGATAGTTATTCAGTGTCCCCGTACTTTCAAATGGGGATTACAATGACTTATATATACTATATACAATAAAAATTACAAGGATGATTATAATTAATACTCCGATTTCTTTGATACTCATTCCAGAAGTATTAGGCGTACCTGCTTGTGTGCGATTTAGATTATCATTGAAATTTCCAGCTGGATTCCTCGTTTGTTCTTCTCGATATAAACGCTCTCTTTCCTGTTCTGGTGTTACTTTTCTAGGCATCTGAACACCTCCTAAGTTGTTATATTAGTATTTCTAGCAGAGTTCAATAAATTCCTTTAACCTTCCCAAAACATCGTTTAGTAGTACTGCCTAAAAGAATTTTATTCCACAATCTGGCCCTATAACGGAAAAACGCGATCTTCTTATTGAAGAATCGCGCTCGTTTGTGGAATAACGAATGCCATTATAAGGTTATGATCAGCTTACAATAACAGCCCAAAGCGATATGTGTAACATTAGGGGAATTCTACACGTCTATGTTTACGAGGGGGGAAATGTATGAAAAAGATATTAATTTCTTTATTAGCTGTAGTTGTGCTAGTAGGTGGTATTTATTTTGGATCTAACCTTAAACCACCTAAACCAACCATAACTATTGAAAATAATACTGTAAAAGTGGCACAAGGTTCTTATTGTTGGCGTGGGCTTATTAATGCACAATGTGTTGATATGATTTCGCCACCAGATATTATTAAACATCACGAACTTAAACCTGTTATTGTATCACCTGAAGCTAAATTAAAAATAGAATTTAATCGTAAACCTCTAGAAAATACGTTGAATGCATCTTTATGGCTTAGTAACGGGGAAACGGAAAATGCCCCATTAAATGACAATGTACTAGTAGTGCCAAAAGAAAAGGGTGTTTATATTTATAGTGTTTCTGCAAATTGGGAAAAGGGAAGTTCGGGTTATGTCTTTGTAATTGAAGTTAAATAAGTCTTCTTTTCTTTCATGAGTATTTTAGTAACAAGTTTTTATAACGTACACATAACTAAACCTAATAACGGTCCCAAATCAAAGTTTGGGCAGTTTACAAAAGTCGAAAACGTTAATTTAACAGCGTTCTCGACTTTTTTGTATCACATTATTTATACGATATTTTATACAGTCAGCTGAAACTCTTGATATAAAGGATTTTATACTAGTTGGGTATAATCTTTAATTTGCATAAAAACTTGTATTGCCATTCTTTTATCGTTATAAATCTAAATATTTTCTAACACTCCCCAAGAAAAAAATGTTGCTCCACAATATGGCCCTATAACGGAAAAACGCGATCTTCTTATTGAAGAATCGCGCCTGATTGTTGAAGATTGATTTTCTGCGTCCACAACTTAACTTGGGAATGATATTTGTATATAGATTTATGCTTCATACCGCCTCTAAAATGAATAATGATCTTTGAAGATTAGAAACCATCCTTGTACTTTACCGATGTCTTTTTTGTCTACCAAATCTACTAAAATGGCAGGACGCAAAACAAGTGTCAGACATCCTAAACTGAGTGCTAGCGATAGAAACGCAATGGCAAGTACAACTGATGACATCAATGTTTCAACAAAATAGAAAATACCACTTAGCGCTAATACTGGACCTAAGATGAAAATACTGCTTTTAACAACGTTTTTCGTTTTCGCATATAATTTATCAGATACCGTTGAAAAGATTAGTGGCTCTTATGATAATCTATCTGAAATTGTCTGGACAGCATCCATAAATACTTTAACAAATGCTTCGCGGTCCACATCATGCAATACGTGCACGTTTGGTGTATTGCCTGTTGAATTGTGTAAATCTACGACTGTTGCACCTGTTGTGATACCCTCTGTCGACATTTCTACATAGTAGTCTGTTCCTTTGAAAAACTCAGGATGCAGTAAATACATGATGGCAGAAACATCATGGAAGCGGAGCACATCGGCATAATGCGGCTCACTAAAAGGTGTTGGTTTCGCTACATCCAAATAGTATGTCACAAGATCATAAGCCTTTTGCGCAAATTCTGTACCGATGTCTAGAATTTTTTCCGCCTCAGGTTGTGTAACGAATGCTTTGTGAGTCACATCCAACCCGCACATGCTCATCGGTACGCCTGATTGCATCACAATTTGAGCGGCATGCGGATCGACAAAGGCGTTAAATTCGGCAACGGCTGTTTTATTGCCACCTTGAGCTGCGCCACCCATCCAAGAAATCGTTTCAATGTTATCCTTTACTTCAGGGTGAGCGAGTAATAATGCTCCGACATTTGTTAAAGGACCTGTCGCAACAATCGTTACCTTCTCCTCACTCGCTAAAATCGTTTCACGCATAGCTGCAACTGCTGGACGGACATTTGCCGGTACTTCCACTTTCGGAAACTCTACTTTTCCAAAACCAAATGCACCATGAATCTCCTCTGCTACTTCAAGCTTTCGGAACATCGGTTGCTCAAGCCCTCGTGCAATCGTAACGTCTTCTCCAATATAATTTAAAAATGCATGTGCATTGTAATTCGCCTTATTTTGCGAAATATTTCCAGATGCAGTCGTTACTAAACGAATATCAAAAATATCCTTATTAGCAAATGCTACTGTCAGCATCATTGCATCATCAATGCCTGGATCTGTGTCAATAATTAACGGTCGTCTTATCATGCTGTTTTCACCTAATTCTTTCATTTATAGTCTCAGTATTAGATTGCCATAATCACTGTGTTAATTAAAGCAAAAAAGTACATCCTGATAAAATCAAGATATACTCGGGTTTAATTATTTATATCCTTATGACGAGAAAACTCGATTAACATTAAGTCTTCTGTATCCTTCTCTATTTTTTCTATATCCGGACGATCCCAGTCACTTCCGTTATATTTTTCTTGATCCAATATATAATGAAGCTTCGTATACTCCGCATTTTGTATTAAATGAAGAATATAACCTACTCGGTCCATCATGTACTTATTTAAAGCCATCATATCTTTATTAGACAGTTGGCTAATGACTTCTAATGGTGTATTTTCAGGAATCTTAGAGTACTCATCATAACCGTATTTACCGGCATGCATATCTTCAATAATTCCGTTTCTAAAGATAAAGTGGACAATTTTTCGTGATAAATCAAACACACTCTCTTCAAGATCACACTCTTCAGGTACCTCACACTTGTTAATATATTCTAATGTCATGGTATTCTTATGACTTTCAAAATTTAAAGCATCTTCATCTCCCTCATAAAAAAAGTCTTCCATTTCAACTAACTCATCTATGAATTGTCGATCAAGCTTTTCAAATGTACCGTTAATAACCTTTATCAAATTACTTCTCTCTATAGGATCAATTGAATCCAAAAAGTCGTCTTTATCTGAGCTCATTTTATGCCTCCATATTATCACAAGTTTGTTGTATCAGGTACAGTCATACTTGCTCATAGTTTTGTCTCAACTCATTAGTTTTATTCTGGAAATAACATTACCATGATGTTCTTGGGCTAGTATCAGATTAGATTCATTTATACTCATTTTTACAACTTATCGCCCCCAGGTTTCTTTAGTTAAGGTAAAGCACATACTTAATAATGTTCTATTATGATTTATTATTTCAAAATAGAATTATCGTCATTTTCCAAAATTAAAATCCTGAGCTATTTCTTGTATATCCCTCTGACAAATAATCCCCCTCTCATTTGCCGCTCAAATCCCTTCTCGTAAGTCACTTCAATCCCATCCCCCTGCCCAAAAAAGTCCCCTCAATAAAGATCTTTAAAATCTTTTAAAGAATTTAAAAATATATATATTGTTGCGTTAAAACGCAACCGTATGATTTTTTCTTTGTGCCCCTTAGCATGGTTCCAACGAAAAATACTATTTTACATAACTTGTCCCCTTTTTTGAATTCGAAGGACATATATAGGGCAAGACAGTAAACAAAAATTGGAGGTTGGGACATGAAATTATTAGTGGATGAAGAACACTTCCCTGTATCACCGAGCTTGTCAGCCAGAATTGGGATTGAAGAAGCATTATTGCTTCAGCACCTCAGTTACCGATTAGAAAAAGAAGGGGTAAGTAAAGAGGGATCCATTTGGTATTGCCAAACCTATCAGGATTGGTCGAAGCAATGCTTCTTTTGGAACGTTCCTAAAGTCCGAAGACTCTTAAGAAAGTTAGAAAACTATCAAATTATCGTTTCCTCAAACAAATTTAACCGTTTCTATACAGACCGTACGAAATGGTACCGGATTAATTACGAAAAACTCAACGAACTGCTTCAAACAGAAATTTATAACCAAGATGAGCTGTTTCCTGAAGAGCCAAACTCGCCCGAGAAGAAAAAGAAGAAATCGAATACCGACCACGATATGGTGATTGCAAACATCATTCTTTATTTGAATGAAAAAGCCAAAAAGAATTTTAATGGAAGTTCCAAAACAAATATCCGACTTATCAAAGCGATTTTAAACGAAGGCTACACAGTAGAAGATTGCTACTTAGTCATTGATGAACAAGTGAGAAACTGGAAGAACGACCCACAGATGAACAAATATTTGAGACCAATCACATTATTCCGACCAGGGAATTTTGAAAGCTATTTAAACGATGCGCTTACAAGACAGCAGGAAAATGATTTCGATTTTGAGCCTGTCGTACTCGATTTTGAGGAAGGTGAATGCTATTGATTAATTTGGAGTTTTTGGAGCAGAGTATTTTAGCAACGATGCTTGAAGAAAACTATTTGATTATGGATAGCCAGCTGAAGCCGGAAATGTTTTATGGTCAACACCATCGTCAGCTTTTTATACTGATGCAGCAACTCATAACAGAAGGCCACCCTGTCGATTACTTAACGCTGAGTGCACGATTTGAACAGATGGAAACAATCGGAGTGACCTATCTGACTGAGCTCATGATGTTTGCCAATGTAGAGAAATTTGATGATTATGCTCAACTGTTACGAGAAATTTGGCGTGAGCGTCAAAAAGCCCAAATATTATTTCAAGCAGCAGAAGGAGATTGGGCGATTCTTCAAATTATCGAGCGACTCGATAATACACAGCTTGAAGGTAATCAGATTGATACATCCATCACACAAAATTTAGTCGCGATGCATAATCGTCCTTGGGAGGAAGTGAATACACCAGGGCTTATTGTCCCCCACATTCATGATCTTGCTTCCATAATCGATGGGTTCCGACCAGGCGAATTGACGATTATAGCTGCCCGACCTTCAATGGGAAAAACCGATGTCATGAACAATATCGCCCTACAAGCAGGTTGGCAAGGACATTTACCAATCATTTTTTCTTTAGAAATGAGTAAAACCATTTTACTGGACAGGCTTATTGCGACGACAGGTCACTATTCCCGCTTAAAGATGCGCAACCCTAAAGAATACTTTTCGGAGGAACAAAAGAATAAGTGGATGCGTGTCCTAGAGGATGTTAATAAGTCGAGTATCCACTTAGATGATAGAAGTAGTTTAACGATGCCCCAAATTCGTAGCCAGGCACGCCGTATTATTCGGCAAAATCAAAACAAGACCCCCGTAATATTAATTGATTACTTACAAATTATTCAAACTGATGGTGACTACGAGCATTCGGCTATGGCGATGGGCAAAATTAGCCGCGCTTTAAAGCAAATGGCAAAGGAGTTTAACTGTCCGGTTATTTGCCTATCACAGCTTAACCGCAATGTTGAGGCGCGCAGCAATAAGCGACCATTAATGAGTGACTTACGTGATTCCGGATCTATCGAGCAAGATGCGGATGTCATTATTTTACTGTATCGCAACTCGTATTATGAAACAGAAAAGACAGATGCCCCTGATTTACTGGAATTCATCGTTGCGAAAAACCGCAATGGTCCGACTGGATTAGCAAAAGCCATCTATAACAAGAAAACAGGTCATATTTGGACAAGGAGCGAAATTAATGCCTAAAGTAACCGTCTATAACCTTTTGTTAGACATGATAAAACACGAAGAAAACTTTGGTGCTTACTGGATATACCTTGCTTTAAAGAAAGGCTATTTACAAAAGGAGGATGATCCAAAGCGTATTTACGAGGTACCATTTACAAATGAAGAAATCGCTGAAATCAAAGCAATGAATGAGCGTGATGTGCTCGGCATCAATAGAATTAAACTTTATGCAACAAGTATTACAGATACTAAGTACGCACTATATTTTGCAAGAACACCATACGATGCCCAAATGTTACACTCAACTATTTACGGCTCCAAACCTACAAAATGGCACAGCATTTATAATCAGCATAAATACACGAGTATCCTACATAACGAAACAAATGAGGAAATCTATCTGTTTATGTTGAAGGAGCGAGTTAAAGAATTCCCTTATTATATTGGGGAGGTTGTTGTGGAGAAAAGGGAGAGCGGGGTTACAGTATGAGTTAGATTATAAAATAATAATATTCCCCTACAAATAGCTTGAAAAAGTATTTTTGACGGATAAATCATCAAAAACTGATGATAGGATTGCTTAAAATTTCTTCGTATAATTATATATAATACAAATGAATGGAGGATTTTACTTGATAGGGTTAGAAAAATCAATTATTTATGAATTAGGTACTTATGAAGCCGAAGTCTATAGTGTTGAAGTTTTTAATTACGAGGAATTAAATATCTCCATCACATTAAAAAAATTTACGAATCAACAGTATTCTGCTGATTATACTATTGAGATTGAAGATCGAATAATTAATGGTGCAACCGGTATCTTCTCATCTAAAGAAAAAGCTTTATTTACTGCAGAAAAATTTATATTGGAGGCATTGCAAAATAAATAATATGAAATTAATTAAGAACACTCTTCTTCCCTTTGTTAATAGGTAAAAGAGTGTCTTTGTTTTTTAAGATAAAACATTATTTGACCCCTCTTGTAATACCTAATAATTTTATTGATAAATTATCCCTCAAATCAAAAATTTCATCTTCTGATATTTCACCAATATCGGTACTATGTTCAGACTCAATATTCTTAGCAAATATAATACTTCCAGCTAATTCTACAGTATCTCCAAACTTGGTTATAATTTGGAAAATAGGAAATGATGCTTTAAAAAACCCATTCTCATCAACTATCATCACTATTTGGTCACTATAATCTTGAAAATCTAAAGTTTCACATTCTAGATTATTTGCTAAATCTTCATATATAGTATCTCTCGAAGAATGTAATTCTATTTTTGACCCTTCAAATTGCATTTCATATATATTAAAGCCAATTTTGTAAAAAAACACAGAACGCACATTCCCTTCTATTTACTTTATGTTAAAATAATTATATCATATGCATAAGCTTATGTTTATGAAAAGAGGGATCCTATGGACTGTTTAAAACAAGCTATTTCAGAAATTCTACACTTAGAAACAGGAGAAGAATTCCTAGTTAAAGATTTATTTAAAGGTTATGAATGGAATAGATTAGGCATTGGTGAAAGAAGAACACTAGGTGCCTTATTTTTAAATGAAGTAAAGAATGGCCAATTAAAAAATTTAATTGAGGTTGTAAATAAAAATAGTGCAAATCAACAATTATATGTAAGACTTTAAGTTTTGGAGATGAAATTATATGAAGAACAAAAAACCGACAGTCATTGATATGTTTTGTGGCTGTGGAGGACTATCAAGAGGGTTTATGGATGCCGGTTATGAAGTTCTATTAGGCATTGATAATAATGAAGATGCGTTAAAAAGCTTTAGAGCAAATCATGATGGAGCTGTAGGAATGAATGGTGACTTATTCCAAGACTCTACTATCTTGCAAATGGCAAGCGCAACTAATAATAGACAAGTTGATTTAATTATTGGTGGCCCTCCTTGCCAAGGTTTTTCATTAACGGGAAGCCGAATTGAAAATGATGAAAGAAATAGACTATTTAATGCAATGGTTCATGCAGTAGAATTTTTTCAACCACAAGCTTTTCTCCTTGAGAATGTACCAGGCTTAGTAACTCTATACGGTGGTAAAGCAAGAACTGCTATAATAGAGGAATTTTCTAAATTAGGTTATACAGTAACTGATAAAATTTTATATGCACCGGACTATGGTGTGCCTCAAATTAGAAAAAGACTATTTTTCATTGGTTTATTAAACGGCCAAGAATTTGAATTCCCCGAACCATTATTTACGCCTAATAATTATGTAACAACTGGGGATGCAATAAGCGATCTTCACGACTTTAGCCCAAATGATATGGGTGAAGAAGTCAGTGAGTATCGAAATGAGCCTAAATCTAAATATCAAAAAATGATGAGAAAAAACTCAAAGTTACTTTATAATCATGTAGGAACTAAACATACAGATCATGTTATTGAAGTAATATCTCAAGTACCTGAAGGTGGAAATCATAAAGACCTTCCTCCAGGCGTTGGTGATAGTCGTAAATTTAATGAAGCTTGGACACGTTATCATAGAAATAGACCATCTAAAACTATTGATACTGGTCACCGTAATCACTTTCATTACGAATTTAACCGCGTTCCTAGTGTAAGAGAAAATGCGAGGTTACAATCTTTCCCAGATGACTTTAGATTTTATGGGAATAAAACTCAACAATATCGTCAAGTTGGAAATGCTGTACCTCCTTTACTTGGATTTGAACTTGGAAAGAAACTCAAAGATCACTTGAAATAAGG
This sequence comes from Solibacillus sp. FSL K6-1781, assembly GCF_038630735.1. Taxonomy (GTDB): domain Bacteria; phylum Bacillota; class Bacilli; order Bacillales_A; family Planococcaceae; genus Solibacillus; species Solibacillus silvestris. The sequence goes on from NZ_CP152038.1 coordinate 3,396,489, forward strand.
AGCTAATATTATGAATTTTATTGATATTTTTGCAGGTTGTGGAGGGCTCTCAGAAGGTTTCGAGCAGAATCCTAACTACAATATGTTAGCTGCGGTAGAATGGGAAAAACCTCAAGTAAATAATTTAAGAAATCACCTTCGAAATAATTTTGGTATAAATGATGCTAGTGAGCGAGTAATTCACTTTGATGTACAGCGAACAGATGAACTTATCAACGGTTGGCAAAATGATCCTAAATATGAGTCACATCAAGGTTTAGATAATTTGATCAACGGAGAAAAAGTAGATTTAATTATCGGTGGTCCTCCATGCCAAGCATATTCTATCGCTGGACGCATACGTGATAATAATGGAATGAAAGATGATTATCGAAATTTTTTATTTGAAAGTTATATGCGCCTTGTCCGTCATTATCAGCCAAAATTATTTGTTTTTGAAAACGTACCAGGCATTTTAAGTGCTCGTCCAGGTAACGGTAGACTTGTAACGGAATTAATACGCGAAGAAATTCGAAATTCCGGATATGAAATAATAGATGACTTACGTCAAGCACAATTTGACCTTACCCAATATGGTATTCCTCAAAATCGTAAACGTGTGATTATTATAGGATTACGTCGCGATTTATATGATGACCATCAAGAAATATTGCAGAATTTCTATGAAAATGTTATACCATTATATAGAGAGGACCTGCAAACTGTCAGAGATGCTATTAGCGATCTTCCACATTTCATTCCAACTGGTACCGTGGAAAGAGTAAATGGAAAAAACGTATCACACACATATAATTTTGATGTCCCCAACCATTTCCCTCGTTTCCATAGTGAACGAGACATTCAAATTTTTCGAATCTTAGCTGAGGACATTGAAAGTGGACGTAATGAATATGTTAGTACCGGGGCCTTGCGTCATTTGTATACAGAAATGACTGGTCGTCATTCTAATGTGCATAAATATCATGTACTGAGATGGAATGAACCAAGTAATACTATTCCAGCCCATTTATATAAAGACGGCCTACGCCATATTCACCCTGATCCTACTCAAGCACGTTCCATTACTGTTCGTGAAGCTGCAAGACTTCAAACATTCCCAGACAATTATGAATTTATATCTAGTACGGGAGATAATTATAAAATGATTGGAAATGCGGTACCACCGAAATTTGCAGCTAAATTAGCAAGCGCTTTACTAAATATTTTAATTTAATTTTTCATAGGTTCAGAATCCATTAATTGGAACCCTGAACCTTTTTTTGTATAATATAATTCATATCAAAAGGAAGTGTTTAAATGACATACTTATTAAAACGCCTAGGTCATCAGGAACTTGGTAGTATTACTCCACAAAGACCCACTCCTGCAAGGGGACGATACTTAATGGTTACTAAAAACAATGAATTTTTAAATAGTCTCCCCTACCTTTCAAAAACTGTATTAAATGATTATCAAATACTAACAATTATCCCTTTATATAAAAATCGTTTCGAGCGAAATTATTGTACTTTTGTATATAATAATGATAAATACCATGGTGGTGGTAATGGTGGACAGCCTCGTGATGAATATCGTATTTACTTAAATCGCGCTTTAGAAGGCGATACATATTATTTTGAAGCAAATGACATTTTAGTTTTAAAACCATATATATATACTACAAATGTCGGTGGAATTGATGAATCTGAAACAGTTTACTTTGCATATTTAGAAAAAAATCGATCAAGTAAATTATATCGTTATCTCGACGATTGTATAAATAATTACCCAATACGGGGCGGTTACGGTATTTTGGATGATGAAATAGAAGAAGTGGAACAAGCAATAAATAATATATTAGATCCAATAGATGTTAACCCTACTCAAAATATGGAGTACTTTAACGAAAATACAGCAATAGATGTTTCTTCCAGAATTACATCACATTTAAATAACAGTGAACGTTCTATAGAAGATTTATTTAATAGTCAGGCAATGTTCCGAAATTTTGTTCAAGTAGCATATGAAGGTCGCTGTGCTGTTACTAATCAAGTAATTCGTTCTGGGAACTTCAATAACTTACAAGCTGCTCATATCCACCCACGTAGTCATAATGGTTTTTACACCCCAAACAATGGCATTTTAATGAATCGCGATATGCATTGGGCTTTTGATGTTGGATGTTTTACAATTAATGATGATTATGTAATTAAAGTTCACCCCGAGGTAGAAAGTGAATACCTACATTCTTTTAATGGTCATCAAATATTCATACCGAAAACAGATTTCTTCCAACCTTCCCTAACAAACCTCGAATACCATCGAGCTAACATATATGGTACTTTTTTAAAAAGAGGTCGTATTATGTAACATACCCTAAAATATGGAAGAGCTAAATGAATAGAACTTCCATATTTATTTTATATATAAAAATAACTAAAATAATCACTCATACTCATTTTATAGATAAAAAGTAGTTAACAAGAGGTTTCCAAGAGCTATGTATTTATTCTTATATCTTTTAATTGAAAATTTCTTTACCCTACCATTTAAATTTGATTACTAATTAATTTCCATATAAACCCTCTTTTTCGATTATAATCATATCTGATATAATAAATTTCTACTACGGTTTATACCTCCTCTATTCCCCCTAGCTAGCAGTATCATCACATTTTACAAATTATCACATAAATACAATTATACAGTGTAAAAATACTAGTAATTTAGTATTATAAAAGTAATAATAAATATTATAGGAGGAAATATATTGAAGGATTTAATATTAACTCCTTTCGCACCAAATTTAGTGGAGTCTACACGTTCAATTGGTTACTCCTTTGAAACGGCATTAGCAGACATTATTGACAACTCAATAAGTAATTTCGCAAACCGTGTCGATGTAAAATTTTCTAATACCGACACTCCATATGTAGCTGTCATCGATAATGGAATTGGAATGAGTACAGACGAACTTGAAAAAGCCATGCGTTATGGAAGTAGTAGCTCCCTAGAAAAGCGAGGAGAAACTGATTTAGGTAGATTTGGGCTAGGTTTGAAAATGGCTTCAATGTCCCAATGTAGAAAGCTTACTGTTATTACCAAACATAAAGGCAAAATTTCAGCTGCAACATGGGATTTAGACTATATTTATCAAACTGAGGATTGGACTTTAAAAAGATATACTCAGGTGGAAATTTCTAATCTTAGATTTTCATCTTCCTTAGATAACTATGATACAGGCACAATTGTATTATGGGAGAATTTAGACAGAATTTCGGAATCGCCAAAGGATTTTGATAAAGAGTTCAATGAAAAACTAAATTTTGCAGATAAACATTTAGCACTTGTGTTTCATAGATTTTTAGAAAATAAATTGTTTAGACAGCATTTTGAACTTTTTTTTAATAATAGACCAGTAGAGCCAATAGATCCGTACTTATTATCTAACAAAGCGACACAGCCCTTAGAAGAAGAAACACTTTTTATAAATCAAATACCAATAAAAATCAAACCATATATTACCCCTTATATTAGTAAGCTCTCTGCAAAAGAAAGACAAATGCTAAATGAATATAAAGATTTAAATTTAAAACAAGGACTTTATATTTATAGAAATAATCGACTAATCATTTGGGGAAAGTGGTTCCGTTTACTAAGTGACGGGGAATTAAAGCGTCTTGCAAAGGTACGTATAGATCTTCCAAATAAGATCGATACATATTGGAAAATTGATGTAAAAAAATCATCTGCTCAAATTCCAAGTATGATTAAAGAGCAACTTAAACAAATTGTTCTACGTGTAGTTGGTAAAAGTGAGCGTGTCTATAGATATCGTGGAAGAAAAGTAACACAAGATAGTTATCTGCATATCTGGAATAAAATAGAACATCGTGAAAAGATGCAATACTTAGTAAATCGTGACATTCCAATTTTTAAAGCGTTACAAGACTCATTAAATGAGGAGCAATATAAACTTTTAGATGGATTTATAAAAAGTATTGAAGATAATTTCCCATATTCTGCTGTTTATTACGACCTTGCACAAGATGAACAATTTGAAGATAAAATACTTGAAATTGAGCAGGTTTACGAGATAGCAAAAAATACGATCGATACATTAGCTAGTAATAAAGATGAGCAAATTAAACATTTAAAAATGTTGTCATCAATTGATATGTTCCAAAAATATCCTGAGGTTATTCAAATGCTAAAAGAGGAGTTAGTTCAAAGTGAATAAAGAAATTGTAACAGCAATTGAAGATTTTACAACTGCAATGCTACCTAATAATAAACTTGAAGAAATTACTGAAGCAAAGATTAAAGAGACTCTTGAAATTATTCTTCCAATGGTTCAAATTAAATTTCAAATCACTCAGATAGATCGAGCAGATATTGAAGCGGCATTAACTAATCTAGAAGAAAGTTATGAGATAACAATGGACACGGGCACTCTCTTAAAAGAGGATAATTATAAGAAGTGGTATCACAGTTCTAAAGCTGAGCGTGGAACTGATTATTGGGATCGATATAACCGCTATCTTGTAAAAGATGTAAAATTACCCTCAAAGGTTATTAATAAAATCGAAGAAGCTTCTGAAGACATTATGGATGTTCTTGGTGACCCACATTCTTCAACAAGCTTTAAGCGTAGAGGTCTAGTAATTGGTTCTGTTCAATCTGGTAAAACGTCTAATTATACAGCTTTAATTAATAAAGCTGCGGATAGTGGTTACAAAGTTATTATTTTGTTAACAGGTACAATTGAAAAGCTGAGAAAACAAACGCAAGGGCGGATCGATGAGGGCTTTGTAGGTGCTGATAGTAGGAATAATATTGAAAATAAAAAAAGAAATACAGTTTTAGGTGTTGGTAAGTATAAAAATATCAATGTAGCATCTTTTACAACGACAGAAAAAGATTTCGATTCAAAGGGACTTAATGTAAAATTGTCATCTGTAACAGATCCAGTCATTTTCGTTATTAAAAAAAATAAATCAATTTTAGAGAAACTACACAATTGGCTTAAAGGAAAAAATGCTGATCCTACAACAGGTATGATTGACTTACCATTACTGCTAATTGATGATGAGGCAGATAACGCATCAGTTAATACCAATAATCCTGATAAAGATCCCACAGCAATTAATAACGGAATTCGGAATTTGCTAAGATTATTTAACAAGTATAGCTATGTAGGCTTTACTGCAACACCTTTTGCAAATATTTTTATTGATCCACAATTAGGTGTTGAAGGAAATGATGATTTATTTCCAAAAGATTTTATTTATTTGTTAGAGCAACCTTCAAATTATGTCGGACCGATACAAATGTATCGAGAAAATGGTCAATACAATTACATGATTAGACATAATGATGATATGGAAAATATTCTAAAGTTGAAACATAAAAATGGTACAACCATCTCAGAACTACCAGATTCACTTAAGCAATCAATTAATCTTTTCTTAATTGCAAATGCAGTTCGTGATTTACGCGGTCAAGAAAATAAACATCGTTCGATGCTTATTCACGTTTCAAGATTTATTAGCGTTCAAAAAGAGGTACAAGAGCATGTACGAAATCACTTTAATTACGCAAAAGAGCAAATTAAAAATTATGCACTTGCCGATGAAGAAAAACCTTTCATTAAGGAATTACGTACCCTTTTTGAGAAAGAGTATGGTAAAGAGAAAGTTGCAAATTACGGATTAGAATCATTTAAAAAAGTAAGAATTAAAGAAAAATGGGAAGATGTAAAACGAGTCCTTTATAAAGCTATTAGTCCAATCCAAGTCCATACAGTAAATAGTGGATCGGCTTCCCAACGAATGAACTACGAAGAATACGATGAAGGCTTACGATTAATTGCAATTGGTGGTTTGAGTCTAGCTCGTGGATTAACACTTGAAGGCTTAACAATTAGCTATTTTTATCGAAACACAAAAATGTATGACACTTTGATGCAAATGGGACGTTGGTTCGGATATCGTGATAAATATGCAGATTTATGTAGACTTTGGACTTCATTTGAGTCAGCAGGATGGTATGAACACATCGCAGAAGCAACAGAAGAATTACGAAATGAAATAAAGCGTATGTCTTGGGAAAAAAAACGTCCTATAGATTTTGGATTACGAGTACGTTCTGCAGAGGATACACCGTTAATAGTGACTGCAAGAAATAAATTAAGGCACTCAGAACAGATAAAGCTTGTAAGACAGTTGAATGGTCGAATGATTGAAACAGCGATCCTTCCCTCTAAGAAAGAAGAGATCGAAGCAAATAACAATGTAATCGAACGTTGGTTAGTAAATAACAAACACTATTCAGTGAAGAACACTTCCGATTTAGGTGTCCAAAAGCCGACTTTTAAAAATGTGCCAAAAGAAACAATTATTGATTTATTAACATTAGTTGAGTATCCATACATGAATGAGTTTTCAAAGGACAGCGTTTTTGTAGGTGAGATTAAGAAAAGTACTTCTAAATTATTTGATAAATGGGACGTTGTAGTTGCAACTAATCGTCTTAAAAATAATGTAGAACCCAAAATATTTGGTGAAATTGCTATTAATCCAATTACCCGTTCTTTTGACTTTTTTGGAACAGGTCATTATGTTAGGATGTCTAAATCTAAAAAAAGATTAGGCTCTACTGATTACGCATTGACAGGCCTGCTACAGGAGGAAAAGAAATTAATTGAAAATAGTGTATCCCAGCTTTTGCAAGGTCAAAAGAATAAAAAAGGTGGCCAAAAGTCTCCTACTCAAAATATGTACTTTAATACTGGCATTGAGCGTAACCCATTAGTCGTAATTTATCCTGTGCAACTACTAAGTTCACCAAATGGTTTAGATCCTGAGGTAGATAAATATGTTGATGCAACAAATAAATTAATTACAGGTATAAGTATTGGTATTCCTGATATTAAAGGAGTTAAATCTGAAACCTATGAATACGTTGTGAATAAGGTTTATCAAATGGAACTTATTGAGGGTAGTTCTAATCAAAATGATTGGGATGATGATTATGATGAAGATGATGAGTTCAATGATTAGTGGGGTATTAAAATGAAAATTGAAGAAAATAAGTATAAACGTCTTCCAAACACCCACAGCTTTGGTTTATACACAGGGTTCGATAATATAGGTAGAACAAGTTTGTTTGTTAAATTATCTAAAAAACCTTCCTTTACTACTAGTAGTAAGTATTTAATTTTTGAATATAATAAAAGGCACGATGGATTGTGGGCACTGACAGTATCGATTGCAGAACAACAATATGTAGATGTATTTAATAAACTCGTTGCTGATTTGGTAAATACTGTTTGTGGAATAAATAATTCATTGGTTGCAGAAAGAATGTTTATACAACGATTTATTGCATGGAAAACACTTTTTGAAAAAGAAGTTACCTCAATGTTAGATTTCAGTAAAATAGTAGGTCTTGCAGGTGAATTATATTTTCTAAGTGAATTTATGTTTGCAAAATATGGGATTGTAAATAGTTTGAATGCTTGGAGTGGACCTCTAGGAGCTGATAAAGATTTTAGTATTAATGATACATGGTTTGAGGTGAAGACAAAATCCTTAAAGAAAGACACGATACATTTAAACAGTAATAGCCAGCTTATTTCTAATAATTTAGGTTATTTAACTATTATATCCTATGAAAAAAGCAGCTTAGCAAATTCGAATTCAACTAACTTATTAGATTTGTATTATAAAATTAGCAATTTGATTGAGTCACAAAGTTTGCAATTAGAATTCGATAGAAAACTTATGAATCTTAATTTTATTCCAGACGAAAAGTATAAGGAAATAAATTTGGTATTTCATCAAATAGATTTTTTTGAAGTAAATAAAGAATTCCCGCAACTACCGAATATTGAATTTGAGAAGGTAATTAAAAATATTGAATACAATCTCTTTTTGCCTGAATTAAAACAATTTAAAGTTGAGGTATAAAAATGAAATCCTATAGAAACGAACTAGTTAATGAAATAAAAGCGAAGGCACTATCTGATAATATGTCTGATCGTGAATCATTTTTTCAAATATACTGTGAGAAGTTAGAGCAATCTGAAATTATTGAGGATTTCCACTACCTTCATTTTAATACTACAGGTAGCCGTAATCGATCCATACAAATTGATGGCTATGTTTATAATGAGTTAGATAATAAATTAACTATCTTTATTATACCTTCTTTAGCATATTTTGAAGATAAATCACTAACCAAAACAGAGGCCGATACATTATTTAAACGTGCAAAATATTTTTATTTTGATGTTGAAAAAATTGTAAAAGAAGCTGAGGAAAGTTCAGAAGGTTATGGTTTAGCTTATGATATTTTGAACAAAAAAATTGAGATTACTATTCTTGAAATAGTTATTTTAACAGATAGTGTGAAGTCGGATGCAATTAATATTATAGAAAGTACTATTGAAAAGAATATTCGAGTAGATTACTCAATTTATGATCTTTCTCGCATGAAACTTATTGATGAATCTGTAAATGGTAAAGAACCATTAATTATTGATCTCTGGGAGGATTTTCAGGCAGAGGGCATACCAGTACTTCCTGCATCTAAGACTAATGATTATCAAGCTTATCTATGTAATATTCCAGGTGAATTATTAGCAAAAATGTATAACAGGTATCAGTCACGTTTATTAGAAGGAAATGTTCGTTCGTTTTTACAAACTAAAGGGAAAGTTAATAAAGGCATTCGAAACACTATTATTAATAATCCGGAAATGTTTTTTGCCTATAACAATGGGATTGCAGCAACTGCCGAGGCTATTGAAATCTCTCAAAATAAAGAAGGTTTAGTAATCACAGGTTTTAAATCATTACAAATTGTAAATGGTGGTCAAACAACCGCTTCTCTCGCAAATTCATGGGAAAACGATACTAAACTTAATTCTATTGAACAAATTAAAAAGATATTTGTACCCATGAAGGTTTCAGTTGTTTCCCAAAAATCAGCTGAAGAATTAATACCTAATATCTCTAGATACGCTAACAGCCAAAATAAAGTAAGTGATGCTGACCTAGCATCTAACCACCCGTTCCATAGAAAAGTAGAAGAGCTTTCTAGGAGATTGCACGCACCTGCAGTTGACGGAGTTCAATTCGGAAAATATTGGTATTACGAACGTGCAAATGGCCAATATCGACAGGAAACCTATAAAGCTACAGAGACATCTAAAAAGAAATTTGAATTAAGAAATCCAAAAAATCAAATGTTTAAAAAAGTGGATTTAGCAAAGTATTACAATATTTATCTTCAAAAACCACACATAGCAAGTGCTGGTTCTCAAAAAAGTTTTAATAAATTCAGTGAATGGATGATTAAGCAGTGGGATAAAAATCCTGATTTTGTAAATGACGAGTTTTACCGAAAAGTTATTGCATTATGCATCCTTTTTAAAAAATCGGATACAATAATTCGTAATCAAGATTGGTACGACAGTTATAAAGCAAACATTGTCGCTTATACATTATCTTTAATTTTTTATAAAGTAGAAAAAGATTTCCCTGAATCTACAATTGATTTAAACCAAATTTGGAAAGACCAGGATTTGCCTTATGGATGGGAAAAACAAATTCAACAAGTGTCTTATCTTGTTTATAATCACCTAACAAGAGAAGATCGAACTGTTGAAAATGTTACAGAATGGGCTAAAAAGGAAACCTCTTGGAATTGGGCAAAGGAAATAGGATTTGATTATGATGCAGATTTTATTAATCAATTAGTTAATAAAAAGTATGTAAGTACACAAGAATATAGCGCTATTAAAGAACAAAAGAAAGAAAATGAATTAAATGCATTACTACAGGTTTATGAATATGGGTCTGATTTTTGGACAGGTGTATATGACTGGGGGATTCAAGAAAACATTTGGAATGTGCAGGATGTTAACTTTTTAAAATTAGCTATGGCCATTGATCAAGGTAAAGTACTCTCAGATAAACAAGCGGCAAAAATTCTTCAACTACTCGAAAAAGCTAGAGTAGAAAGTTTTCCGAAGTAGGAATAAGGGATGATTGTTTATGTCATCCCTTTTTTGATCAATTTTTATGGATTAAATTTGTTGAAATTAAAAAAAGATTAAATACTAAAATTGAAATGATATATATCGTTAATTTCATCGTAATAAATATCAATATCTTCTCTACCGTAATTTCTCAAATCATTTCTAGTTATCAAATGAAGATCTGAAACCCCTAATCGAGTTCTTAAATATAAACCTAAAATTGATTTATCATTATACGTAGATAGTTGTTTAGGATATACTATACCATCCACTTCTTGTGAACCCTCTAGTAAACAAATCATTCTTGTACCGTCATCCCACAATACGCTAATAGTGCTACTACGAGATGGAAAGAAATTAGGATTTTGTCTAAAAAAATCTTTATTTAAAGCAATATAAGCATCTGCTGTACAAACATTCCCATTAGAAAATCCCCAATTTAAACCTGCTTGCCTTTGTACTTCCTGCTCTCTTCTGCTATACAAATAAACTGTCGGCATATAAATCCCCCAAATTTCCATATTTTACAAATATTATAACATGTAAAAGTTTTACAAGTAAATAATTTTATACTATATTAAAAATTCAGATACATCTATATTAGGTCGATTATTTTGTCTGATTACAAAAGTGCTATTAGAATTATAAACCTCAACATGATAGTAAAAATCGCCTTTTTCTTTTTTTGTAATACCTAAATATGGAAGTATCCCCTTAAAAACTTTATAGGGAATTAATAAGACATTTTTTGTAGGAGTACCACACCCCAATGAAACATAGGAAGTCCCTCCATTATCTAGAAATTCTTTTTGGTGAAGTCTAATTGAATACCAATATTTCTCTTTATTATTTTTCAAAGAATACATTTTCGAATTTAAAGATATTATATTTATTTCATTTTTGGTATCTGTATAATTTCGTCTTCCCTGTTTTACCAGTATCGTTTTTAAATGATTCTCAATTTTGTCAATTGTAAAATCAGTTAAATTATTGTCATGAGAGATATTGTCTTCATTGACCTGATTTTCATCAAGCTGTAGATCCTCCGCTGTATAAAAAATAACATCAATTAATTTATCAATTTTTGTATATTCTACAGGTTTTAATATTTGGTTAATCTGATGAAATGTTCTTTGGTCATTTAAATTTTCTTTCACCAACATTAATTTAATTAGAGCATCTGTACTTATTAATCTAATATCCCATGCATGCTTGGAGCCTCGAATTTGAGCTTCGAGGTCTCCAGTGTCTTTTCTGCCAACTACTATTAAAATTGAGGAATTTTTTTCATCTAATTCTTTAGATTCAATTAATTTTTCTCTATACCGAGCTAAATTATCTAAATTAATTCTATAAGTATCTGTCGTTTTAACCTCAACTAAAAACCTATAATTTTCATTAATTGTCCAAATCCCATCAAAACCTATTATATTTTTTCTACCTCTATATACGCCGTGTTCACACTTATATCCAAGTCGAATTCCTATTTCATTTATTATATCTTGAAGTGCAAAACCACTATTTTCAAAAGAACTTACTAAGCATTCTTCACAATATCGTTTTAAAATATCTGTTGAGACTAAATTCAATAGTTCTCTAAATTCTTTTGATGTATTACTATTATCAGCTAGTTTTCCATCCCCAAAGAAATGTATAATTTGATCTACACTCTTAGTAAGCAACGATTTTTTGTTATTTTTCCAAAAATCTTTTACATCCATCTTCTCACCTCATTCTTTAACATAAAAAATTTATCATTAATCCCTTAACTCTTGAGTCTGCATTTCATTAAATGGTATGCACTAAGCCTAAATGTACAGGTCACACAAAATTTAAGAACCAATTAAAAATGGTAATGACTTCCAAGAAATTTTATACTATATAAAAATATATTCATATAAAAAATAAAAAACCCTTGATATACAAGGGTTTTAAACATCATTTAAGTCTATACAAGACTCAATTATATGGAGACGGTGGGAGTCGAACCCACGTCCAGAAGCTCCAATACACCGGCTTCTACGCGTGTAGTTTGTCTACTTGCAATTCGCGAGTTCTTATGCCGACAAACAGGCGTCCGAATCGCTAACCTGGGAATCTCTTACCGTTGACTCAGGTGGTGCCAACGATCGTATCCCACTTAAGTTGAACCCAGCGTAGTCTACATGGGCGATAGACAGGCTGAGTGCTACGCGCTATTAAGCTGCGAAAGCGAAGTTTTGTTGTTTGCCAGTTATTATATAACTTCCGTTGTTGACGAAGACGAGACCTCCGACGCGCGACCAGAGCTTGAACCACCCCTGTCGAATCCGTAACGTCCCCGAGTAGTAGTAAACCCGAGTTAAGTTCGGAAAAGAGCTAAATGCTCTTTAAAACGTGTACCGTATGAGTAGATACACACTGGCTAGTACAGTCAATTATATGACAAACCGGCTGAGCTTGCAAGTAAATCTGCTTCTCTCGTACACTGCCAATATTTTCTTAACCTTGTTTATGCATCTGGTTGCGGTAGTCTACCGGTGTGACACCGTGGAAACGCTTGAACAGTTGTGTAAATTCAAAGTAACCGTTCATGCCAATTATTTTTGAAATTTCCTTGAAGTCCATTTCCGTATCTTCCAGTAACCCTTCTGCTTTGTGTAAACGAACTTTCGTAATATATTCATTTACCGGCATTCCGACCTGCTGCTGGAAAATCATATTATAATTCGGATACTCGTCGGCAATTATTTCTTCAACTAATGCTAAACATTGCCCATGTACACTATACTTTTCAACTAAAATAACAACTTTATCAACCAGTTCTGCGTTGCGTAATCCATTCACTTGTGGAAATCCCCCTACATATGCTATTGCCATTGACTAAAACACCTCAAATTCTGTTATTTCAATCTTACGTTTACATCATCTTACATTTGTACCCCCATTTTTTAGATTGAAAACCACTATTTTTGCCCGAAAAAAAGAGATGTGTTAAAAAATAAACAAATTCGTTTAACACATCTCTTTTGGTTAATTTATTAATGCCGCTTAAAACGACGGATTTCCGGTTATTGCTGGCGATCCTTGAAAGCACGTTCCATGTCACGCTTCGCTTCTTTTTTCTTCATATCATGACGTTTATCGTAATCTTTTTTACCTTTTGCAAGACCGATTAGTAACTTCGCATAGCCGTCCTTAATATACATTTTCAGCGGAACAATTGTATAGCCGTCACGCTTCACGGCACCGACTAATTCACTGATTTGCTTTTTATGTAAGAGCAGCTTGCGTTCGCGTAATGGGTCATGATTGTAGCGGTTCCCTTGGTCGAATGGCGAAATATGCATATTTTTTACCCATGCTTCTCCGCCCATCACACTAATATACGCTTCCTTCAGCTGGACACGGGCACCACGTACGGATTTGATCTCCGTTCCTGTCAGTACCAACCCGGCTTCAATTGTTTCTTCTATGAAGTAGTCATGGCTCGCTTTTTTGTTTTGAGCTAAAACTTTACCTGCGCCTTTTGCCATTCGTTTTACACCTCTATTTTAAAGGTTAAGAGCTATGATGCCGAAAATGCATCATAGCTTCACACCTTACTATTTCTTTTTACTTTTTTTCTTTTTGCCTTTTGCGATGCCTTCGTAAAACTTCGGCTTATCGCCTGACTTTCCTTCTTTGCGGCGCCCGCGTGGATCACGGTCAGACGTGCCTGAACGTTTTGCTTTCTCAGGGCGTTCCTTGCTTCCGCCACGTGATTTGCGGTCACGTTTTTCGCCTGTACGCTCATCATCTTTTTTACGGCCTTCTCGGCGACCTGCATGAATCACTTTTGATGTTTGACGACGAGCCGGACGTGGACTGCTTACCATATCGACGATTTCAAAATCAACCGAAGATTCTTCGATTACGACATTCGCCACACGGATTTTCACTTCATCCCCGATGCGGAACTGGCGGCCAGTACGCTCACCGATCATCATCATATGACGGTCTTCAAAGCGGTAGTAGTCGTCGGTCATATTCGAAATATGCACAAGACCTTCCACTGTATTTTCAAGCTCTACGAAAATACCGAAGTTCGTAATCGATGACACGATCCCTTCGAACTCTTCCCCAATTTTATCGGACATAAACTGCGCTTTTTTCAATGCATCTGTATCACGCTCTGCTTCAACCGCACGACGCTCACGGCCAGATGTATGGTCCGCAATTTCATCCATTACCGCGCTCCACTGTACAACCGTTTCCTTCGATGTATCGCCATTCACTAAATACGTACGAATTAAACGATGGACGATTAAATCCGGATAACGACGGATCGGTGATGTGAAGTGCGTATAAAACTCTGTCGATAAACCGAAGTGACCTAACGACTCGGCATAGTATTTCGCCTGTTGCATCGAACGCAGCAACATTGTTGAAATAACCGGTTCTTCCGGCAAGCCTTCAATCGAACGAATAACTTCCTGCAATGCTTTCGGATGTACCGAATTTCCAGTACCTTTGATCATAATACCAAAATTTGTAACAAATTCAAAGAAGCGTTGTAATTTTTCAGGCTTCGGATCTTCGTGGATACGGTAGATGAACGGCAGCTCCATCCAGTGGAAATGCTCGGCAATCGTTTCGTTCGCTGCAAGCATGAACTCCTCGATCAGACGCTCTGCAACAGTACGTTCGCGTAACACGATGTCTGTCGGCCAGCCGTCTTCGTTAACAAGTACTTTTGATTCTTTGAAATCAAAGTCGATCGCACCGCGCGCCATACGTTTGTTGCGTAGAATTTGCGCTAAATCGGCCATATCTTTGAACATCGGCACTAAGTTTTCATAGCGCTCCATTAATTCCGGGTTTTCGTCCGGATTTTCTAAAATGTTATAAACATCCGAATACGTCATACGCTCCGTCGTTTTAATCACACTTTGGAAAATTTCATGCTTCACAACTTGCCCAGCCTGATCAATCGTCATTTCACATGACAATGTTAAACGGTCCACCTGTGGATTCAATGAACAGATTCCGTTTGATAAACGGTGCGGAATCATCGGAATTACACGGTCCGTCAAGTAAACCGAAGTCGCGCGTTCATACGCTTCCTGATCCAGTACAGAGCCTTGTGTCACATAATAGCTGACATCGGCAATGTGTACACCCAGTTTGTAAGTGCCATTGTCATTTTTTACAACGGTAACAGCATCATCCAAGTCTTTCGCATCGGCACCATCGATTGTCACAATAACTTCATTGCGCAGGTCACGACGTCCGACTAAGTCCTGTTCGGTAATTTCATCCGGTACGTCGATTGCCGCCTGGACAACCTCTTGTGGGAATTCTGGCGGAATATCGTATTTATACAGGATCGATAAAATGTCCACACCCGGATCATTTTTATGACCTAAAATTTTCGTGATCATCCCTGTCGCAGATTTCGTTGCATCCGGCCAGTGCGTTACTTCTACAACGACTTTATGTCCGTCGACCGCACCCAGTGCATCCTCTTTTGCGATAAAGATATCCATATTCAATTTCTTATCATCTGTAACGACAAAACCAAAACCGCGATTCGCCTGGTATGTACCGACAAATGATGTTTTGCTGCGTTCGACGATTTTAACAACCGTCCCTTCACGGCGGTCACCTGATTGTTCCTTTAATACACGTACGAGCACGGTATCTTCATTTAAAGCACCATTAACTTCGTGTGCCGGGATGAAAATATCGTCCATGCCTTGTTCTTCCGGTGCGACGAACCCGAATCCTTTCGCGTTCCCGATAAAGCGGCCGCGCAGTAAGTTCATGCGTTCCGGTAAACCATAGCGATTTGAACGGGAGCGCACGATTTGTCCCTGTGCTTCCATTTTTACGAGTGTTTTGACTAATTCACGGAAATCATCCGCTTCTTCTAATTCTAGTGCATCTTCAATTTCCGATACGGTCATCGGTTTATAGCCATCGTCCTTCATCATATCGAGGACGCGCTGTTGTAATTCATTTTGTTGTGTCATGTATTATTTCCCTCCTTTGAACAGAAAATAAAGTTTCTTACGATTTTGTGCTTTTGGAATTAACTATTGGTACTCGTGGATTTCCGTTTCGGCGGACGCTTTCCACGGGCACGGTCTTACACGAAAGTCTCAGGCGCCGATGCTCCTGTCGCTGCGCTTTCGTCGCAAAATAAATTTTGCTATTCCCGTAGGAAGCTTGCTTGTGACGAAAGGCGGTAGCCGTCAGTCACACTCGCCGCCTACACTCCAATCCACTAGAAAAATTCCAATTTACGAAGTTTCGTAAAAAACAAAAATTTATTCACACCATTAGACTATCCAATCTAACGAATTTAAAAACGTGAGAACTTCTTCATGAAGCTGGTCTTTTTCTTTGTCGAGTGTGATGACATGACCCGAATGCTCATACCAGCTGATTTTTTTGTCGATCGATTCGACGGTATCATAAATAATATTGGCTGAATCGGGGTTGATGACTTTATCGTTGCGCGATTGGATTACCAAAATCGGCGCATATAGTAAGTCGATTGTCTCTCGTACATCGTAAATTAATTGCTGCAGTTCTGGCAGTGATGCCATTCCCTGCTGCTTGATTGCTTCAATCTCTAATTCAATTTCCTGTTCATTTTTACCTTGTTGTTTTTTATATTGTTTTGCATATTCAAGTACGCCTTCAAACATAATGTCTGTCGTGCGCATCGTCATCGGCGAGCACATTGTGACAACGCCTTTCACCGGATGACTTGTCGCAAGCTTGAGTGAAAATACGCCACCGAGCGATAGTCCTGCAACGGCGATTTCTTCATAGCCTGCCTCTTTTAATTGAGTATACCCGTTTTTTACATCTTGCCACCATTCTTCGGGATTTGAGACAATGAGTTCTTCTGGCGGAACACCATGTCCTTTATAATGTGGGGCAAGCGATGTGTAGCCGTGCTTTTCCAAAAAGCGTCCAAGCATCCGCACATCTGCCGAACTCCCTGTAAACCCATGTAATAATAGTACCGCTCTCGGCCCTGCCTGAAAGAAGAACGGTGAAGACAAAGCTGATTTCATACTGATTGCTCCCGTCTTGTTCCATAATATGAAAGATCCGATTCAATCACACCATTGAATCGTGGAAAACTTTTCATTTCTTTCTTCTATTATACTGTGTTTGGGCCCACACTAAAAGAAAAAGCCCAACCTAGCATTAAATGCTTGGTTAGGCGTTTAATTTCAATCCACTAAAATTTTGTAATAGCGAGCGGTAACATGTAGAAAGCTACAGAAAGAACTAGTCTTTTCTATATTTACGGTTACCTACTTTAAAAATGGAAAAGCTACAAAGGCAAGTAATACAACCCCTCAGCAGCTTTTCAACATTCTAATTTATAAGGTTATTGGACTAATCTCAATTTTCTGTAATAAATGATGATGACCATGACGATTCCGCCTACTACAAGAGCCCCACAGAGTAATAGATAATTTATTAGGTTTGTTGAACTGTCAGGCAAAATCGGACCACCTGGTGACATTGGACTCCCTAAGCTGGAAATCTGCCCTATAATTTCCTCTTGAACTGGCTCACTTTCATTTCCTTGTGCTGTAAAAGTGAAAGCAAATGAAGACTGAAGTGCTTGAAATTCGTTACCGAGATGCTCCGGAAAACGAATCGTCACTTCCAGATTTTCCTCGTTTCCAGTTGCCAGTTTTCTTATTGGTAATGATTTGAAGTTAGCCAATTTGTCTTGATATAGTTGTTCGTCATTAGCTTTTATTTCCAGCAGCAGCTCATTAAACAGCTTTTCATCTCCACTATTTTGTAGCTGCATTTGATATTCGAAATCTTTACTCCCGATATTCTTTACTGTAATTGTCCTAGGCGCCCAATCACCCGGCTTCATATTACTAACTTCAAATAGAGTATCTGTCGGTGTGATACTGATGTCTATTTCTTTATTTTCCGTATCATTTTCTCCCTCTGCATATACACTAGTTACGGGAGACAACGATACCCAACTAAATAGTAAAAGAAGCGGTATAATTTGAAACAGTTTTTTCATATAATGCCTCCATATCCTTGCAATCGATTCAAGATGTGCTTTTTCCAGTATCTTCTGCAATTACTTCAGCTTGTTTTCTTTGAGGGATTTCAATTAAAGATAAAGCTTTCCAAAGTGTAAATGCTGAGTATAAAAGTAAAAGTAGGCCTGGAATGATCAATAAAAATGCACCGTTTTTCGAAGAAGCAAAGTTATTGAAGTACCCTACGTACGGCATTGTGAAGCCAGTGTATTGAGCCACAACATTCTCCGCCATAACGGGATTCATATCTTCTGCATTGTTGTTATCACCTTTTGTACGGTAAAGTACAGAATCGCCATTTTTAACTACTTCCGTAATACGGTGAGTAATTAACATATCTTCTGCTTCCTGGAATGTGATGACATCGCCTTCTTTATAGTTAGTTTTATCTTCCGCAATTTTAACAGCGATAATGGAACCTGTTTGAATTCCTGGTTCCATGGATCCCGAAAGTACTGTTTTTAATTGGTACCCGAAAAATTGAGGTTCCCCACCAGAAGCTTTTGATATAACAACTATGAAGGCTAAGCTAATTAATAACGTCATTAAAATAGCAGTAATAATATTATTTATCCATTTCATTACTTTTCCATTTGCTGTTTTTTTCTTTGTACTTCTCACTCGTACCACCCTTTTCATGATTTTTGTTATTTAATATTTCACTATCGCTGTTTTGGTCGACACCAATTTCTACAGTTCTAGCATTTATGAACTCTCATCAGATTTGTTCTAATCGTTACTTTTCGGTGGATTTGGACTTTCATTGTTCGGTTTCTGCCCTTCATTCTCTTTAATTTCATCCCCACCTGTCTTAACCCCATCTTCTTTAATCACTGCTTTTTCCTCAGTGATTGATTCGTTTGGCGGTTTGGCTTCCTTTTCCTTTTCAGTAGCCGGTGTTTCTGTGTTTTCCGGTGCTTTTTCTTTTTCATTTTCTTTTTCTTTTTCAGTAGCCGGTGTTTTTACTTCTTCGGCTGTTTTTTCTTTTTCTGCCTTTTCTTTATCAACAGCAGGTTCTTTAATATCCTCTGCTACCTTTTCCTCTTTATCTTTTTCAGTAGCTGGTACTTCCGCATCTTCTGCAGCCTTTTCTTCATCTTCATCTTTACAATCGATTGTCACTTTTTCAGTTGATTCAGGGGCATCTGTTTTCTTACAATCCACTTCTTTAGATTTACCTGTTTCAACTTCTCCCTCTGTTGCATCATTTACGCAATCAACCCCAACTTCTTCACCGATTATTGTATCTTTCACGGTATCTACTGAAG
The DNA here is from genome assembly GCF_038630735.1 of Solibacillus sp. FSL K6-1781. Lineage (GTDB taxonomy): Bacteria > Bacillota > Bacilli > Bacillales_A > Planococcaceae > Solibacillus > Solibacillus silvestris. The sequence goes on from NZ_CP152038.1 coordinate 3,415,841, forward strand.
CATCAGTAGCCTTGCCTTCAGAAGTTGGCGCGGATTCATCGACCGGTACTTTAGCAGTCGAATCTTCCATACCGCAGGCAATCACCGGAATTTCGGGAACCTCCCAGATGTCGGCAGTAATGGTTCCTGTAATTACAGACTGGCTACTGAAATTCGCTGAGGTGTCGGACGACATATAAGCGACACCAAAAATGGCTAAATAACAAATAAGTGTAATTTTTAAATAGAGGATAAGATCACGCTTTTTTTTCTTATATCTGCCTCTAGGTCTAGGGTTCAATCCGATACCGCCTTTCTGATTTCTAAGATTGGAATTTCCTTAAATATATTCCTCAAAACACAAAAACAATTTATACGTTGAGAAATATATATAAGGAAAAGTCCCGACGGATTGTTACATAAAATAAGGGAGGAGAAGGGTCTCCTCCCTAGAATCTATTTCTATTATTTTAAAGTTCCAGCTGTTTGTTTTGCATCAAATGTCCATTCAAGTTGTAAAGAATCGCCTTGGAAGACATTTTGATCTGCGCCATTGTCAACAAATTCGAACTTGACAGTAAGTGTATCAGTAGTACCTGCCTTTAGACCGCTATTTTCTGCACCAAAAATCCACGCCAATAAATCTCTCTCAGTAGCATCATATTCTTTAAGTTGTTTTAAAGTAGTATTTTTAATAACTTCATTCCCTTTATCATTATTTACAAGGAATTGAACTTTAATATGCTCACCTAAGTCTGCACCTGCATTATTATTATTTGCATCATTAGTTGTATATTCTGAAGTTAATAACACTTTCGATACATCAAGGCTACCAGTGTTATTAAGTTTAAATGTACGTATCATTGTATCACCAGGTTTAATATTAGTTACATCGATGATTGCGTTAGCTGCATTTGTACCTGCTACATTAATATCTAATGTACCTGCAGCGAATTTACTAACATTTGTTTCTACATCATTGAAATATGCATAAGTTCCCCCGCCGATCATGCTTACAGCTAGTGCTCCAGTTGCGATACCCATTGCTAGTTTCTTTTTGATACTCATTTTAAATTCCTCCAATTAGTTTTTAGTTTTTTTTTGCCTCTTCCCTGGATCGTATAAGAAAGTCATCTTTCTCGACGTTGGGTACGAGTTTTCTTACAGATTGATAAATTGCACCAAATTCATAGTATTGCAACTAAATGAATGTCTTCCCCCTTTGTACATCACTTTTTCAACTATGAAAGTGGAACTAGCTTCAGTATAGACAGAACCAAAAATTTCCTCTCCCCTCCAATGGGTGATTTTTGGCAATTTGGCATTCTACTTTCGAACTTATCCCATGGTATACTTTCGTGTTATTCCATATACTACCAATTGGTTATGTAACTACTATAACCATTGAAATAACAACGATTCTTTATGGTCATATGTAAAAATATTGCTTTGAATCTGTCACTCTCATTCATAACTTGGCATCCTGTCACTTATATTTTTTTCTTCTTGTAATTTGACACATAGTCCATATGACTTGCTCTCCACTATAACTTTTTACAGTTAATTCCAACAAAAACAGATATGAAACGACGAAATAAACAATAAGATTCCAAAGAAAGTGCTTATGTTCAAATATATTTTGACAAAAAATACCTTTAATTCAAAGTATAATTAAAATTAGTTTTTTACATTTTATATTTGGATTCAGGGTCACTTTGAAATTAATTTCAAATATTTTATCCGTAGTAAATTCCACAGAAAAAAATCTGAGAATCCCACCATCTGATTATCCTTCTAATAGACACACTACTTAATTACAGAAAAAACGTTTTACAATGGGAGACTATGAAGTACATCCTTTAATTGGGCACCTTGGATGTATGGAGTCAGTGGTGCAACCGGCCTCACAACATTTGAAAACATTTGTTAAGAGCACTCTTTTTATTTGAGTGAGGAGGCAGTTTATTGATGAAAATTTTATTAGTAGATGATCAAGCAATCATCCGTAGAGGATTAATTTCCATTTTATCGTCGGATGATAAATCGGAAATTATCGGAGAAGCCAGCAATACACAAGAAGCTCTTGAATTGCTTCAAAAAGAAACGCCGGATTTGGCTATTATTGATTTTCAAATAGGAGACGAAAGTGGATTAAAATTGATTAATGAAGCAAGGAAATTAGGATGCAGTTGCAAATTTGCGATTCTAACCTTTTCAAAAGACTATGAATCGTTTCAACATGCAATGGCAATGGACGTGGTTGGATACATTTCACTTAATTCACACCCCGAAGAACTCATTTATGCCATTCAAATCATTCAAAAGGGAAGGAAATATTATGATCCCGACTTAATAGATAAGCTCATACAAACACAAAAGGAGTCTTCAATAGATGATAGCCGTCTTGCGCTCCTCACGACTAAGGAAAAAGAAGTAATGCAAAAACTAGGGATGGGCTATTCTAATAAACAAATCGCTCACAGTCTTTATATTTCGGAAAATACGGTAAAAAAACATGTAAGTCAGGTATTATCAAAATTGGAGCTTGGTGATCGTACGCAAGTTGCGCTCTTTGCAAACGAAACAGGATTGGTTCAATTTAAACAAAATGTTGTAGTTTAAATTTTTGACATATTTGATTAATCTAGCATTTCTTATTAATTACCGAAATTTCAAATACTCTAGAATTCCACTAAGTAAAAAAACTGATAAACTATTGGTCCAAAAGAAAAAGCCTAACCTCGCACTATGCTTGGTTAGGCGTTTAATTTCAATCTAATTTTCAGTCGATTAGAATTTCGTAATCGCTAAAGCTAATACGAAGAATGCAACAGAAAGAACGATTGTTGTGCGGTGAAGGACTAGATCCATTCCGCGAGCTTTCTGCTTACCGAATAGTTGCTCAGCTCCACCAGAGATGGCACCTGATAAACCAGCGCTTTTACCTGATTGTAATAATACAACAACGATTAAGGCTATCGCTACGATAATAAGTAATACTGTAAATAACGTATGCATTTGCTCCACCTCCTAAGTATGGACGTCACAATACAAATTAGTATATCAAAATGAGGGAGCCATTACAATATTTCTTGGAAATGAACATCATATTTTATCCAACATTCCCCATTCTTATTCAAAACTGTTAAAGCGGCATTCGCTTATATCTCGTTTTGCCGCCAATGCAAGTGGTACCATCGTTTCAAATAGAAGATCCTCTTCTTCAAAGATCAATTTGCGCAGGTCAATATTGAAGTATTCCTTCATCCGCGATTCGGTCATCACTTCATGAACCACACCGATGACCGCCTTTTTCTCCTTCGCGATCATCAATACTTGATCGGCCAAATAAAACGCATGGTTCGGATAGTGGGTGTTGATAATACATGAAATCCTATGCTCTTTCGCCAGGCGTTTTAATGTTTCCAAAATCACAACCTGCTTTTGCACATCCAGATGCGATTCCGGTTCATCCAATATTAAAATTTCCGGATTCGATACGAGCGTTCGTGCAATTAACGCCAGCTGTAGTTCCCCGCCGCTCACTTCATTGCATGACTTTTTTGCCAAATGCACAATGCCTACTTCATTTAACGCTTCGTGCGCTTTTTCGTAATCTTCCTTGCGTGGCTTTGACAACGAACCGATATACGGAGCACGTCCCATTACTACTAAGTCCTCAATTGAAAAGCCGAACACCATTTTATGCGCCTGCGGAACATAGCCGATTTTCTTCCAAAGCTCTTTTTGCGAAACTTTTGCAAGCGGTACATCATCGATCACTGTTTCACCAACCCGCCAGTCGTGCAAGCCGGTAATGCATTTTAACAGCGTCGTTTTCCCTGCACCGTTCGGACCGAGGATTGCCATAATCTGGCCTGGCTCCAGTGTAAAGCTAATGTTCGATTTATAAATGAACGGCTTCACTTCCTTCTTTTTCGCATAGCAGAAGTTGCCTTCACGTACTTCTATTTTCATGACCAGCTACCTCCTGTACGACGTAAAAGATAAGCAAAGAACGGTGCTCCGACAATTGCCGTCAAAATCGACAATGGAATTTCCGCCGCTGTTATCGAACGGGCCAATGTATCGATAATGAGTAAATACGCGCCGCCCAGTGCAATCGACATCGGCAGTACGCGTTCATTGTTGCTGCCGACAAACATCCTTGCGATATGCGGGATGATTAAGCCGACCCAGCCGACAATCCCCGCAACGGCAACGGCCGCCGCTGTACAAAGTGTCGCCCCTGCAATGACAAGCCACTTCATGCGCACAACATTAATCCCTAAAGACTTCGCCTCATCATCCGGCAATGTCAGTAAGTTGATGCGCCAGCGCAGTGCCAGTAAAATGAACATCCCGACTAAAATAATTGGTCCTGCTGTCCATAGATCGCGGTAAGAAGCTGTTCCCAAACTTCCCATTAGCCAATACGTAATCGCAGGCAGTTTTTCTTCCGGGTCCGCCACAAATTTTGTTAACGAGATCAGCGCATTAAACAATGCACTCGTCACAACACCTGCCAGAACAAGCATAAAAATCGGCATATTGCGTCCAGAACCGCCAATCATATACGTAAATGCGATGGCCGCTAAACCGAAGACCAGCGCAAAACCTTGTGTCACATATCCATTGCCAAACAGTAAAATTCCGATAGAAGCACCAAAACCGGCACCCGCAGCGACCCCTAAAATATCCGCGCTCACTAATGGATTGGCGAACATCCCCTGGAATGCAGCACCTGAAATGGAAAGCCCCGCACCGATTAATAGTGCGAGGATAATACGCGGCAGCCGAACCGTCATGACTACGTTATATTCCATTTGTGTCCACGTTTCTTCTATCGGAAAAATATGAGAACCGAGGATTTTGACCACTGTTACAAAATCGACTTCAAACCGGCCGATGCCAAGCGAAGCGATCGCAAGTACAAGCGGCAATACCCACAGTAAAATACTTTTCCACTTTTTCATGAGAGTCCCTCGTTCTAATACTTCGCAGCGTCAGAAGATGGGTGTAGAATCTGTTCTACTTCTTCGTCCGTTACGTCATATCCGTAAAAGTCTTTGTAGTAATTTTTAATTTCAGCGTTCATATCATAGTCGAATAGCTCAGGCTGGTTGTTGTTTGCCAGCCATTTCAGCATTAGCGGTGCATCCCCACTTGGCGGGAACCAGCGATAAATCCCCAGTGGAATTTTGTACACTTGCTTATTTTTCACCGCTTCCACTTCACTCCAGTCCTGACCTGGAATCGTGTTGTTATATAAATCTTCCGGCTGGATTTCCGTGAAGTTCGTTAAATAGATGATTTCCGGATTCCAGTTGTAGATTTGCTCCATGTTCACATCTTTACGTCCGGTTACATCGTTTTCCGCAACATCATTTGCACCTGTTGCGTTCAGCCATTGATTGCCGAAGAAGTTTTTACCGCCTACCGTAATCGCCTGCTCGGATAACTGATACATCATTAATGCATTCGGCTTTTGTTCTTTCGTTAAGCCATCGATTTTTTCGTAAATTTCGTTTTGTACAGCTGTACCGATTTCAATGAATTTGTCCGCACGCTCTGTTGTGCTCGCAATTTCACCCGTCAGCTTTAGCCAGCTGTTGAATGTCGCAAGTGGCTCTGCTGCCGCTGCGTCGATTGCTTTAATCGCGACTGTGTTGATCCCCGCATTACGTGCCTGCTCAATTGATTTTTCATCTGTTGCAATTTCGAAGAACACATCCGGGTTAATTTTCATTAATTCCTCGACGTTCATTTCACCATTTTGGACGAATGATGTATCCGCATTCAAAATTTCCGGAGCCATTTTCGATAAAATCGAGTTTTCCGCTGCATTGTAAGAGTTCGGGTGCATGCCCACGATTTCTTTTGCAGAGTTTGTTGCAACATACCATGTATGGAAGTACGGTAAAATTCCGCCCGATACGATCGAGTTCACTTCAGCGGGAATCGTTACTTCTGTACCTGCCTGATCGATGACGATTTTTTCTTCTGCCGTTGTTTGTACCTCTCCGCCTGAAGTAGAAGTGGTTGCCTCTTTATCTGAACATGCTGCAAGCGCCATTGAAGCGAGTGCCAGCGTTGTCAAAATTGCCTTACGTCCTGCCATTGTTTTCTCTCCTTAAACATCCTTCGTTTTCACGAAATTATTATTTTAATAAAATATTATTTGATTTCTCAACAAGATTGAGTATAATTGATAATGATTTTCAATGTCAATGAGAATTCGGTTCTCAAATGAGAATTCGTATCAATTAATTAAATTTACAGGATTAAAGGAGATTTTTATGTCTGAATATAAAATTGTAAAACTGGACGGCGGACATGCATTCAGCCTAGAGGGACGCGCTATGAATGTGTCCAATGAACCAATGGACCATGTAACATTCATCGATCAGTATGATATTTCAACTGCTAACCTTTCCGCATTCAATGTGATGGTTGTAACGGACTTCATCGATCAGGAACATCTTTATGAACAAAAACAAGTGATTGAAAATTTCTTAAACGAGGGAAAAATTGTTATTGCAAACACACATATTTTCCGTCCTTGGCTGCCGGGTGCCGGTCTGTTTATGCCAAAGGAAATTAAATCCCATTCCGATTATGTGATGGAACCAGCAGCAGAAGGCACATTTTATGAAGGTGTTGATATGTTGGAACTTACTTACCGTAAAGGCGTTTCTGGCTTCTATGCACGCGGGTCTCATCCGGTAGTCAATAAGGAATCGGAAATCGTGCTGCAATATACGGACGGCACACCAATCGTATTCATCGACCGCACGGCAACAAAAGGAACGGTTGTCGCAGCATCTTGCCGGGATTTCCTGACATACGCAACAGGCGAAAACTCGACACAACTGATCGCACCGCAGTTTTTAGCTTGGCTCGATCAAGAATTACTACGTTTGAAAGAAGGATCTGAAGCATGAGAAAAATAGCCGTTTTATATAGTGGTCACGCGCCTCATTACGTGACATTCAATACACCGAAATTCAAGCAGTACTTCGAGAAAATCATCTATTTACCGCGCTTTGTCGAAGAAGATTTGGAAGGTATGGACGTACTGATCGTTCCTTCACAGTTGCACAACAAATTATTGCTGGAAGCAGCACCGGCAATCCGACGCTTTGCGGATAACGGCGGGGTTGTCGTAGCATTCGGACCTCAGCCATGGCAATGGATTCCAGGCCAAAACTGGGAAACACGCCCGACGAACTTCTGGTGGTGGCTCGAAAAAGATGCGGACAGCGGCTTACGCATGGTCGCACCGGAGTACCCGTTATTCCGTGACGGTTTCCTGGATGAAGCTGGCTGCACATGGCATCAGCACGGCGTCTTCCACTTACAGGACGGCATGCAGTCACTAATCGATATGAAGGACGGCGGTTCATTACTGTATGTCGACAAAGTCAGCTCAAAAGGTACGTGGATTGTGACGACACTTGATCCGGACTTCCATTTCGGCTCATACTTCATGCCGGCAACAGAGAAGTTCATGGACGGCTTCTTCCCGTGGTTAGCCTTCGGGGAAATTTAAGGAATTAAAAAAAGCATGGTACCCGCAATTGAATGCGAGCACCATGCTTTTTATTTATTAATCGTTGCTGTTGTCATCTTTGTTGTCGTCAGTATTGTCGTCAACAGTGCCATCAGTGTTGTCTTCTGTATTGTCATCTTTGTTGTCATCAGTGTTGTCGTTGTCGTTGTCGTCAACGTCTAACTCGACATTTGTATCATCATTGTTGTCTTCCATTAGACCGTCATCCGTACCGTCGTCAACATTGTTGTCGATGTTCGTATCATCTTCATCATTACATGCCGCAAGTGATAATGATAGTAACAGCGTCATCATCAGAGTAGGTGTTTTTTTAAGTTTCATATTGTAATAGCCTCCTTTGGTGTATGCTTTATGATTCCCCGATTTATAAAATAAAAACATTTTTAGTAATTTTCTTCGCAAAAAGTTATTTTTAGGCATTGTATTTTCTTCTCGATTTACATTCGCTATAGTAAAATGAGGAGGTGAAAATCGTGCAGCAATCAAGGCATTATTTATTCGTCAAAACATTGTTGAATCGCATGAAAATGGATGATTTGGATGCACCGGCAATCGAGCAGGAATTTTACCGATTGGAAGCCGGCTTATCAGGAGAACAAAAGCTGAAACGGCTGCTCTCGGACTATCATTTTAAATCCGCTTCCCATATTTTTTATAATTTCGAGTGCATTAATTCAAAAGGTTTTACCCATCAAATGGACGCTTTGCTCATTACGCCGCATTTTGTCGTCGTCATGGAAGTAAAACAAATCTCCGGTACCCTTTTCTACAAACCGGTCCTCCATGAATTTTCCCGTGTTCAGGAGAATGTCAGCGAAAACTTCCCCAACCCGTTTGACCAAGCATATCGTCACCAGCTTTTTTTGGAGCATCAATTCAAAGCGTGGCAAATTTCCATCCCCGTTCACCACATCGTCGTACTCGCCAATCACCGCGCCACACTTGACCATTCGCTCACCAATTTCCCGATTATGCATATGAGCGGCATCCCGAGATTCATCGAAAAACTGTATAGACAGTACCCGAATCCTCGTGCGAATATTACTTTTCTGCAAAACCAATTAGAGCAGCTTTACGAACAACTTCCCCCTCGCCGTATGATTGAAAGACACCGGTTACGCAATGGGGTTCTCTGTAAGGCATGCGATTATGTTAATGAAATGCATTATCGGCAAGGCTATTTTATTTGTCCAGTGTGCGGAGGGAAAAGTAAAGAAGCGTTGTACGAAACTTTTCTGCAATACCGAATTTTAGTCGGTCCCCGCATTACGAATAAAGAGTTCCGGAAGTTTTTTAATATTCCGTGTATCCATATAGCTTCGAAACTGTTGGCGAAAGCCGGCCTGGAAAAGCACGGGGTGAATAAAGGAGCCTATTATTTGATTCCGGAGAAGTTTGAGTAAATACTTATAAAAGGATGTGACACATATGAATGAAAAACAAAGTCGTAAGCGTGTAGATGCACAAACAAAAGAGGTCATTATTAAATCTGTTACAGAAGATGGCGCAAAAGTGGCTGATATTGCCGGTCGATATGATGTAGGCCCTTCCACGATTCATCGGTGGGTGAAGGAATACCGCGAGTCGCTGACAGGCTTGGTTTCCGAGAGTGAAGCAGAAAAGATGAAAGCAGCATATGAAAAGAAAATACGTGCGCTGGAAGAAGAGAATGAGATTTTGAGAAAAGCGATCCATGTATTTTCGGATATTGAACGATGAGTTACGAGAGGCAGCCCCCCACATTCGTTGCGTGGATGTGGGGGCTTGTATTTTTCTAATATATCCGAAAAAGTTCTAATATAAATTTATTTGTTCTAATAAATGGCTGATTTTCTAATATAAGTGCGGTTTGTTCTAATAAGTGTTCTGGATGTTCAAATAAAGTATCTGCATCTTCTAATATCCCGCCGCCATTTTCTAATAAACTACTTGGTTGTTCTAATAAAATCATGGTAAGCTTTCTCCCCGCCCATTTCACCCGTAATAAAGGCTCTTCTACACCTCAAATCTACGGAACTTCTAATATCCACCCCACTTCTTCTAATATCCCCCGACTTTCTTCTAATAACCGGCTACATTGTTCTAATAAAATTCAGGCACGCCACGAAACTTCTAATATCCACGCCCTTCCCGTTCCACACCAAACAAAAAAACAGCACCGGCAATTCCCGATGCTGTCCTATAAACGATTCACTATAAATTTGAGCAGTTAATTCATAGCTATTAACTTAATTCCCAACCGGCTTGCTGTTCTTCACGAAGAACGAACCAACCAGACCTAATACTGCAACGACTGTCACGACGATGAATGCTGAGTGTACACCGTGTGCTAAAAATTCTGCCGGTAAGGCGTTGCTGAATTTTTCGATGTAGTTTTGCTGACCGATTGTGAACATTGTAATGGCAACCGCAGTACCTGAAGCACCCGCGATTTGCGTTAGGGTGTTCAATGCCGCTGAACCGTCAGCAAATTTATGTGGTGCCAACGAGTTCATCGCATTTGTTTGTGCCGGCATGATTGTCATCGATACCCCGACAAAGAATACACATAAGTTAACGATAATGATCCAAGTTGCTGTTGTTGCCGAAATCGTCGTTAAGAACACGATCATTGACACTAAAATCAGTGTAAAGCCGATCCGTGTGAAGATTTTCGCTCCGACTTTATCGAAGTTTGTCCCAACGATCGGTGACATGATGATATTTAAGATGTTACCTGGCAACATACATAAACCTGCAGTTAATGCTGCGAAACCTAATACTGTTTTCAGGAACATCGGCACTAAGATCGCCACCGAAAGAATCATGAACATTGTCGCAACCATCAATGCGACACCTAAAGAGAACATTGGTGATTTAAATACCGATAAGTCAATCATTGGCTCATCCATTTTTGTTTGGCGAATGCCGAAGACTACTAATAAAACGAAACCAACGACAAGTGGCACCCAAACGATTGGTTTTGTAATCGATTGCTCTGCTAACGTTGCTAACGCGAATACAACACCACCGAAACCGAACGTAGAAGCGATTAATGATAGTAAATCAATTTTTGGACGTGTTACGTTGGACACATTGTCCACTTTAGAAAGTGCTAAAACGATTACAACGGCATACACAACGACCATAATCCAGAAAATATATCTCCAGCTTAATGAAGAGACGATCAAACCTGCGATTGACGGGCCTAATGCCGGACCTGCCGTTAAAATAATCCCGACGATCCCCATGACGGCACCACGCTTTTGCACCGGGAAAATCAGCATTACAACACTGAACATTAACGGTAGAATAATCCCTGTAGCGAGTGCTTGTACGAAACGACCTGCCAATAATACCGCAAAGTTCGGTGCTAATGCGCCTAATAACGAACCGATTACTGCGAATACAACGGCTGCCACTACTAACTGACGTGTTGTAAACCAGCGTACTAAATAAGATGATAATGGAACTAATACGGCCAATACTAATAAGTAACCCGTTGTTAACCATGCCGCTGATGCTGCTGATACACCGAAGTCATCCATAATATTTGTTAACGCCATGTTTAATGCCGTTTCACCAAATAAACCAACGAATGTACTAATCATCAAAACTGCTGCCATACCTTTTGGGCTTTTCACATTGAATATAGGTGCTTCCATTTTTTTCTTCCTCCAATTTTATAAGACTCATTTATGAAAGATGATAATTGCTGCGTATCATGCTTTTTGCTGTTATAGAACGATTTTTCAAACAGCACGCTTTAAAATATATCAAATTTTTTCATGTAAATTCAATCGCTCAAGATAAAAATATTAGACCGGTCGTTATAATTGTGAACATCCATTATCCATTTTTAACCTTAACTGGGACTATCTTTCGTAGACATTTTTTAACATATTTCATGAAAACGATTGCACTTTTTCAATAAACTATAGAGAGAAACAACAAGAACGTTGCTACATCAACATTTGCAAACGATTTCAACTCCATTGCTATGAAAAACAATAAATTTGCAAGAGTTTTCCACACACTTATTTCGAAAATCAGGCTAATTGTGAACAACTTTTATTTGCGACAACAACAAAAAGGCCTGTCCAGAAATCCTATTCCGGACAAGCCTTTACTTATATTGTGCAAGCAACGCAGGGATGACTTTGCTTATGTTTAATAACGGTTCATTCGATCGCTGGGACAATGACAGTGTAACAGCCCCTTCAATCATCGCACTTACCGCTTTACTAAGTGTGACCGCCGCTTCATCACTAAACCCGTTGGCAATCAATTTTGTATAGTAGATTGATTCCCAGTACTTATACGTATCGCCGCAAACTTTCCGCAAACGCTCATTCATAAAGGCCGATTCCGCCGCAAGCAGCCCGAATGGCATCATCGTATAGGAATGCTCCTCTAGTCCATTTTCCACATCAAATAAGTCGGCCATCGCCAAAATATGGGCATTCAGTGCTGCTCCTACATCCACGAACTCATTCATATAATGCTGAATAACCGCGCCGATCCGCCGTTTTGACAGTACGATCGCTTCTTCCGCAAGCTGCTCTTTCCCCTCAGGAAAATAGTGATACAGAGACCCTTTTGGTGATCCCGATTCGCTTATAATCTGATTCAAGCCGGTCCCATGGAAACCTTGAAAGTAAAACAACCGCGTAGCTGTTTCCAAAATCTTTTCCTTCGTTTGATTAGACATATCGTTCTCCCACCTTCTATAACAACTGGTCTAATTGATACCGGTCAAATTTGAATAGCTTAAACATATCACAAATTCTCATGCTTATATAATAACCTGATGCCAACGTTCACAAATTTTCAATAACTCCAAGGAATGTGTTGCCCCCGGATCTTCTAATATATCCGAAAATGTTCTAATATAAATTTATTTGTTCTAATATATTGCCGATCTTCTAATATAAGTGCCCAATGTGCTAATAAGTCGTCCGAAAGTTCTAATAAAGCTTCTACATGTTCTAATATCCCATCAACATTTTCCAATAAACCACTCAATTGTTCTAATAAAATCAAAGCACGGCTTCTTCTCCGCGAATTTCAACTTCCCACACCGGCAAACTCAGCTTCCCTCCCCCTCAAATTCACAAAACTTCTAGTATCCCAGCCGTTTCCTCTAATATCATCTAAAAATCTTCTAATAACCCGCCCTAATTTTCTAATAAAACCCACGCCCCCCACCACACAAAAAAGCACCCGCCATAAAGCGAGTGCTCGTTCTTCAAACAGTTATTTAATATTGTAGAAAGATTTTAGCCCTTCAAAACGGCTAGTTGCGCCTAATTGGTCTTCGATGCGTAGTAATTGGTTGTACTTCGCAACGCGGTCCGTACGAGATGGTGCACCTGTTTTGATTTGGCCTGCATTTGTTGCAACAGCGATGTCAGCGATTGTGTTGTCTTCTGATTCGCCTGAACGGTGAGAGATTACTGCTGTGTAGCCAGCGCGTTTCGCCATTTCGATTGCTTCAAATGTTTCTGTTAATGTACCGATTTGGTTTACTTTGATTAAGATTGAGTTGCCAACGCCTTCTTCAATCCCGCGAGATAATTTCGTAGTGTTTGTTACGAACAGATCGTCACCAACTAATTGTACGCGGTCACCGATACGCTCTGTTAATAGCTTGTGGCCAGCCCAGTCGTTTTCGTCTAATCCGTCTTCGATTGAGATGATTGGGTATTTAGAAGTTAACTCTTCGTACCAAGCAACCATTTCTTCTGAAGTTTTTTCTACGCCTTCACCAGCTAAAACGTATTTGCCTGTTTCTTTGTTGTAAAGCTCAGAAGAAGCAACGTCCATTGCTAAACGGATTTCTTCGCCCATTTTGTAGCCGGCTTTTTCAACTGCTTCGATGATCACCGTGATTGCTTCTTCGTTTGAACCTAGGTTTGGAGCGAATCCGCCTTCGTCACCTACAGCTGTGTTGTGGCCTTTTTCTTTTAATACTGTTTTTAAGTTATGGAAAATTTCTGTACCCATACGTAATGCTTCTTTGAATGATTTAGCACCTACTGGCATTACCATGAATTCTTGAATGTCCACGTTGTTGTCCGCGTGTGCACCACCGTTTAAGATGTTCATCATTGGTACTGGTAATTGCTTCGAGTTGAAGCCACCTAAGTATTGGTATAAAGGAATGTCTAAGTAGTCGGCTGCTGCGTGCGCTACTGCCATTGACACACCTAAAATTGCGTTTGCACCTAATTTACCTTTGTTTTCTGTTCCATCAAGTTCGATTAACGCTTGGTCGATCACAACTTGGTCCAATACAGAATATTGACCTTCAAGTTCTTCTGCGATAATTGTGTTGACGTTTTCTACCGCTTTTTCAACACCTTTACCTAAGTAACGGCCTTTGTCTCCATCGCGTAATTCAACTGCTTCATATTCACCAGTTGAAGCACCAGATGGCACGATAGCACGGCCGAATGCGCCTGATTCTGTGAATACTTCTACTTCTACTGTTGGGTTACCGCGAGAATCTAATACTTCACGAGCATATACTTGAGTAATGAATGGCATAATAAAAAACTCCTCTATTGATAAATTTAGTAGGTGCTTGCACAAGGACAAGCTATATAATTAACCGCGCGATCAATTACTGTTCGCTTGGCATAACTAACGATTTTCCTGTCATCTCTGCAGGCTGGGCAATATTAAGTAATTCAAGCATTGTCGGTGCCAAATCAGCTAGGATACCGTCTTCATACAGCACGACACCAGGCTTTGTGACAATTACCGGTACCGGGTTTGTCGTATGTGCTGTCATCGGCTTGTCATCCAGTGTTACCACTTCATCCGAGTTGCCATGGTCAGCTGTAATGATGGCATAGCCGCCTTTTGCAGTAATCGCATCAACGATTTTACCTAGGCACTCATCCACTGTTTCGATTGCTTTAATTGTAGGTTCAAGCATTCCGGAATGGCCGACCATATCCGGGTTTGCAAAGTTTAAAATAATTGCATCGAACTTTTCTCCTGCAATAGCTTCCAGTAAAGAATCGGTCACTTCATACGCACTCATTTCAGGCTTCAAGTCGTAAGTTGCCACTTTTGGAGAGGCGATTAGAATACGCTCCTCGCCAGCAAATGTCTCTTCACGTCCACCGCTCATAAAGAACGTGACATGCGGATATTTTTCCGTTTCCGCAATGCGCAGCTGTGTTTTGCCAGCCTTTGAGATAACCTCACCGACCGTATTGACTAAGTTATCATTTTCGTATGCTACATCTGCTAAGACATCATCACTGTAATGTGTAAACGTAACGAATTTCAGATTCGTCGGGTGATTTTCAGAGCGTGGCATAGCGTCAAATTTTTCATTCGTCATTAAAGACGATAATTGAATCGCACGGTCCGGACGGAAGTTGAAGAAAATGACCGCATCGTTCGTGCTGATCGTTGCGGCAGGTCGTCCTTCTTCAGTCACGACAAACGGTACAACGAATTCATCATGTAGTTCACGTTCATAAGAAGACTCAACACCTGCTGTTGCGGAAGAAGCTGTTTGTCCGATTCCATCAACTAATGCATTGTACGTTAAGCCGACACGTTCCCAGCGACGGTCACGGTCCATTGCATAGTAACGGCCATGAATCGATGCGAACTTCCCGATCCCGATTTCTTTCATCTGTTTTTCTGTTTCTAAAATATATTCAATTGCTGTCGTTGGACCGACATCGCGGCCATCCAGGAAGCCGTGAACATATACTTGCTCAAGACCATTTGCTTTAGCCAATTTCAATAAGGCAAATAGATGCTCATAGTGACTATGAACACCGCCATCTGAAAGAAGACCCATCAAATGGAGCTTCGAACCATGTGCTTTTGCATGTTCAACAGCTGCAAGAAACGATTCATTGCGGAAGAAATCCCCATCACGAATCGATTTGTGAATACGTGTCAGGGACTGGTACACAATGCGTCCAGCCCCGATATTCAAGTGTCCAACTTCAGAGTTCCCCATTTGGCCTTCCGGTAGACCTACTGCTTCACCACTTGCTATTAAAGTTGCATGTGGGTAGGCTTGCCAGTAACGGTCAAAATTCGGTTTATTTGCTTGTGCTACGGCATTACCTTTTACTTCATCACGAAAGGCAAAGCCGTCTAAAATTATTAATGCTACGGGTTGTTTAGGCATTTGCTGCCGCCTCCAATAATTTCATGAATGATGCTGGTTGTAGGCTTGCTCCTCCTACTAATGCGCCATCGATATGTTCTTGTGATAAAAGCTCTTCAATGTTCTCAGGCTTTACACTGCCACCGTATTGAATGCGCACTTTTTCAGCTGTATCTTTTCCGTATAATGTTTCAACCGCCAGACGGATTGCACAGCATACTGTATTCGCATCTTCCGCAGTAGCTGTTTTCCCTGTTCCGATTGCCCAAATTGGTTCATACGCAATGACCATATGCTCAACTTCAATTGGAGCAAAGTCTTTTAACGCTTTTGTAATTTGGCGTGCTACTTTTGCTTCGGTTTGACCCGCTTCACGCTCTTCCAATGTTTCTCCGCAGCAAATAATCGGTACAATACCGTAATTAAGAGCAGCACGGACTTTTTTGTTGATCGCCTCGTCTGTTTCATTGAATAGCTCACGACGCTCCGAATGCCCTAAAATGACATAATCGACATTGACATTCGAAAGCATTTTCGGGCTGATCTCGCCTGTAAATGCTCCTTCGTCTTCAAAGTGCATGTTTTGCGCGCCAATTGCCAGGCTTGAATCTTCTGCCCCTACGACAAGTGTCGGTAAATATAATGCAGGTGCACAGATGACTGCGTCGACTTTATCCGGAGAAGGAATCTCTTGTTGGACTTCTTCGATAAAATCAACTGCCTCATCAAAGGACTTATACATTTTCCAGTTTCCTGCTATGATCGGTTTTCTCATTCAAAACCCTCCGTTTTTAAAAGATTCTGTTCGTAAACGCTGTTGATATGAGCCAAGGCACACGCTTTTCTCGGGCGAGCTGCCTTTGCTTCAAACAACTGTTTCAACAGATATTCTGGCCTATTAATGATTTATTTATCGTTTAACGCAACAATTCCCGGTAATTCTTTACCCTCCATTAACTCTAATGAAGCACCGCCGCCTGTTGAAATATGGTCCATTTTCGAAGCGACTTCGAATTTTTCTACCGCTGCAGCTGAGTCACCGCCGCCGATAATTGTGTAGCCGTCTGTTGTTGCCATTGCATCCGCTACTGTTTTCGTACCGTTTGCGAATTTTTCCATTTCGAATACACCCATTGGTCCGTTCCAAATGATTAATTTTGATTGCTTAATGACTTCTGCATAGTTTTCAGCCGTTTTCGGTCCGATATCCAGTCCCATCCAATCAGATGGAATTGCATCGATTGCCACAACTTGAGTTTCCGCATCTTTAGAAAACTCGTTTGCTACGACAGCATCGACCGGCATATGCAGCTGTACACCTTTTTCTTTCGCTTGTTCGATAAAGCCTTTTGCCAGCTCGATTTTATCTTCTTCCAGCAATGACTTCCCGATATCGTGACCCATCGCTTTTACGAACGTAAATACTAAACCGCCGCCGATAATCAGGTGATCCACTTTATCCAACAGGTTTTCAATAACACCGATTTTATCTTTAACTTTCGCTCCACCAATAATCGCTGTGAACGGGCGCTCCGGATTGGATAAAGCTTTCCCCAATACGTCCAGTTCTTTTTCCATTAATAGACCTGA
This sequence comes from Solibacillus sp. FSL K6-1781, assembly GCF_038630735.1. Classification (GTDB taxonomy): domain Bacteria; phylum Bacillota; class Bacilli; order Bacillales_A; family Planococcaceae; genus Solibacillus; species Solibacillus silvestris. The sequence continues at coordinate 3,433,108 of NZ_CP152038.1, forward strand.
TACAGCCGGTACATGTTTTGCAATGCCCTCTGTTGAAGCATGTGCACGGTGAGCTGCGCCAAACGCATCATTTACATAAAGGTCCGCTAATTTCGAAAACTCTTTTGCCAATGCTTCGTCGTTTTTCTCTTCGCCTTTATGGAAACGAACATTTTCAAGCAGGATAATTTCGCCTTCTTGCATATTGTTAACCGCTGCTTCTACATCTGAACCAATTGATTCATCCAATTTTTTGACTGGCTTGTCCATTAATTCCGAAAGACGCTCGCCGACTGCTGTTAAGCGCATGTCCTCATTCACTTCGCCTTTTGGACGGCCAAGATGTGAAGCTAAAATTACTTTTGCTCCAGCGTGTACTAGTTGTTCAATTGTTGGAATAGCTGCACGAATACGCGTTTCGTCGGTAATGCGGCCCTCATCCATCGGCACATTAAAATCGACACGCACAAATACGCGTTTTCCTTTTACATCTACATCGTTCATTGATTTCTTTAAAAACATACTGAACATCCTCCTTCATACTCGTTCGTCAATTATTGTGGATTGTATACTCGTTAGTTAAGATAGTAACAAAATTCGATAAGGCTGTCTTGGTATCGCCTCTGTTTTGTATATTTTCCTTATATCCGAAAAAAGAGCGGTCCGGGTGAGTCCCTGCCGCTCTTTTACCCTTATTTATTATAAGGTTTACCTGTATTAAAGGCTATACTTTTTATGCCCATTTCCTTTTAATATGTCACACTTTTTCTTTAATTTCGAAAAAGTATGTCACATTTTATTGAAATATTATGCTTTTTCGATTCCTTGTTTAGCGATATATAAAGCTAAATCCATTAAACGAGTAGAGTAGCCGATTTCGTTATCATACCAAGAAACGACTTTCGCCATACGACCTTCCATTACCATTGTTGATAAACCGTCAATTGTAGATGAAGCCGGGTTACCATTGTAGTCGATTGATACTAATGGTAATTCGTTGTAAGCAAGAACGCCTTTTAAGTCGCCTTCTGACGCTTCTTTTAATGCTGCGTTAATTGAATCTTTTGTTACGTCTTTTTCCAATTCAACAACTAAGTCAACACATGAAACGTTCGGTGTTGGAACACGCATTGAGAAACCGTCCAATTTGCCTTTTAACTGTGGCAATACTTTTGATACTGCGATTGCTGCACCAGTAGTTGTCGGAATCATTGATACCGCGCCTGCACGTGCACGACGTGGGTCAGAGTGCGGGAAGTCAAGGATACGTTGGTCATTTGTATAAGAGTGAATTGTTGTCATCATACCGCGTTTGATGCCGAACTTTTCATCCAACACTTTTGCAAGTGGTGCTAAACAGTTTGTCGTACAAGAAGCATTTGAAATAACATCTTGTGCTGGGTCGTAATCTTCGTGGTTAACGCCCATTACATATGTTGGCATATCGCCTTGTGCTGGTGCAGAAAGGATTGCTTTTTTCGCGCCGGCTTCGATATGTTTTGATACTTCTTCCATTGAACGCCATCTACCTGTACATTCTAAAACTACATCTACACCAAGTTCACCCCATGGTAAATTTGCAGGATCTTTTTCTGAAAGCACTTGAATACGTTTGCCGTTTACGATAAATGCATCTTCTTCCGCTTGAACGTCTGCATCATACACTCCATGTACTGAGTCGTATTTTAATAAATGTGCAAGTTGTTTCGCATCAGTTAAATCATTTACTGCAACTACTTCAAATTCCTCGTGCTTCATTGCTTCGCGGAATACTAAACGTCCGATTCGTCCAAATCCATTGATTGCTAATTGTAATGCCATGTGTAATTCCTCCAATAACTTTATTATTAAAATAGTATGTGTAAAATCATACTTTTAAAAACATATTTAATTTTTAAGGATTGTACTTGCAGTTTGCTCATCTGTAATCAAAATCGTTTGCGATGCAGCGTTTTTAAAATACGCCTGAATCGCTGCCGCCTTATTTCTGCCTGCCGCAATGGCAAGAACATGCTGCGCTTTGTTGACTTGATGACGCTGGATTCCAATTGTCCTCAGATGATGGACAATGTCGCCATCTGCATTGAAATAGTAGCCAAATGCTTCGGCAACCGCGCCTTTTTCTTCAAGTATTTGCTGCTCCTGCTGTGAGCTTTTACGACGAAGTGCCATTTCCTGTGCTGCACCGATTCCGTGAATCACGATATCCACCTGTTCATAAAGTGTAATCATCTCCCGAATAATCGGTTCATCCTTCATCGCTTCATATGCCTGCTCACTTAAATGCTCCGGCAAAAACAATGTGCGGTATGTTGCCCCGCATCTTTTTGAAAACTTCGAGACAATTGTATTCGCCTGGAATGTCATCTCATCACCCATACCACCACGTGCCGCAATAAAGTTCGCGTCGCTCAGCACCGGGACATCCGATAAATATTCCTTCATCGAAGCAACACTGCTGCCGCCTGTCACCGCAATTTTCGCTTTTGCAGGTGCAATCTGCTGTAGTACTTGTGCCGCAACTTTACCGAGCTGCTGCTTTACCGTTTCATCCTGTTCGGCATCACCTGGCACAATGATGACACGTGCAATGCCAAAGATGTTTGTAAGCTTCTGTTCCATCGCCACAATACCGGAAAGCTCACGATACAGTTCGTAAAGCTGTTCTATTACTTCATACCCTTTTGGCGTGCAAATCATGCCTTTTTTTTGAATCAAGATCAATTGCTGTTCGCTCAGGACCGTTGTTTCATTACGGATATCACGCTCTGTCATCTGAAGCTGTTCTCCTAAAGCACGTCTGCCAATCGGGCTAAATGTCGCAATTGCTTGTAAAACTCGAAACCTCTTTTGAAAAAGAGCATCAATTTCAGGCATTAGTTTACGCTCAGCTGCAAAAAATGAAATATCCGTCAAAAAACCACCTACCTGATTTATCTTGTTGGACAATATATGTCCCACATAAATATTTTATGTCCCACATGGGGTAAAAAAAAGAATTTCTGACTTCATTATAGATCGTCTCGGAGTGATTTGCAACTTTTATGACGGAATTATTCGCAAAAAATAGCGAACAGGCACCGATAGCTAGTCCACCAGTGCCTCATACAATGTCACATAATCGAGTTGTCCGTATTGCAAAACATCCCCGTTATACTCAACAACAGGAATCATGAGCATATACTTTTCATGCGCTTCATCATCTTCTTCTATATTATAATGCTCAATCGTAAAGTCGATGTCTTCCTGCACAATTTTTAACGTATGGAGTCCTTCAATGCAAAGTCCGCAGTCCGGTTTTGAATAAAATTTGATAATCATTGGCAGTTCCTCCCTTTTTTATCATTATAGCTGATGATGGTGGGGATAGCGGGGATTTTATTAGAAGATTTTTTGATTTATTGGAACATCCGGGTGGCATATTAGAAGTTCTCGAATGCTTATTAGATAATGCGGGGCACTTATTTGAACATCGGCCACTTATATTAGAAGCTCCCTGTTTTATTAGAACTTTTACTGGTTTATTAGAACATCGCGCCAACTTATTTGAAGTTTTCGCTTACTTAATTAGAAAATGCGTACCTCTTTTTCATCGCCTACTTTTATTAGAACTTCCCCGGCTATATTAGAACATCTGACAACTTATTAGAAGTTCTCGAATGCTTATTAGAAGATCGAGACCCCTTATTTGAACATTAGCCACTTATATTAGAAGTTCCGCGTTTTATTTGAACTTTTACGGGTTTATTAGAACATCGCGTCAACTTATTAGAAGTTCTCGCTTACTTAATTAGAAAATGCGGACCTCTTTTTCATCGCCTACTTTTATTAGAACTTCCCCAGCTATATTAGAACATCGCGCCAACTTATTAGAAAACCGCCGCCCCCCGCCTCCCGCACCAAAAAAGCACCCCACCCGCAAAGAGTGAGATGCCTGATGCCTTGCCTTAAACCTAGAACTTCCTGCCCGCGCCTCCGCCGAACGAGCCGCCTCCACCGAAGCCGCCAAAGCCGCCCGATGAACCGCCGCCACCGCCGAAGCCGCCTCCAAAACCACCGAAACCGCCACTACGGTATACCCTGCGTGCTGTGCGTCGGCGTCCACCTGGGCCACCGCCACCACCAAACTTCGTAATGATGAAGTAAATAATAATGATCATTATAATGAAACCGATTGAAATCCCATCATCATCATCATTTGATGCAACAGGCTGTACTAGATCCGCGCCGCCTGCTTCACCACCCATTTCTTCATAAAATGCGGAGAAAATACTGGCAAACGCATTCGTATAATCACCATCAGCTAGATACGGCAGCATATACGTATCGATCATGCCGCCGAGCTTTCCGTCCGGATATTCTCCTTCCAGACCGCCGCCGACCGTAATCCACACATCATTTTGCCCCGGTCCTTGCTCAGTTGTTGCAAAAATAAGCATGCCGTTATCAAGCGCTTCATCACCGATTCCCCAGCTGCGCATCGTCTCCGTACCAAACTCAAACGCATCCATTCCATCGATCGTATCAATCGTCATCATAACAATGACATTTCCCGTTGAACCTTCGAGCGCTTTTGCCGATTGAATTAAGTTTTGTTCCACATCATCGGACAAAACGTTGGCGTAATCATAAACGTAAGAATTGTAGGCCGGTTTATCCGGTATGGCTGCCATCGCCTGGATTGGTACGAGCATTACCCATATTAAAAGCGATACCATTAGTCTCACATACAGTCCCCCTTTTCAGGAGCTTCGGTCATGCCGAAAAGCTCCTCATGACTCCCTTCTTTAATCGCCAAAATCGACAGCCGGTGCTTCTTCCACACCTTCTTTAATTTCGAAGTAGTCTTTTTGTTCAAAGCTGAACATACCCGCGATTAAGTTTCCTGGGAAGCGGCGAACATCATTATTAAACTGCTGAACCGTGTCATTATAATCTTTACGCGCTACCGTTAGACGATTTTCCGTCCCTGCCAATTCATCCATTAACCTCGTAAATTGTACATCCGCTTTTAAATTCGGATAGTTTTCAACTACAACGAGTAAACGGGACAATGCAGAGGATAGCTCATTATTAGCATCCGCCGTTTCTTCTACTGTATTGGCATTCCCGTATTGTGTTCGGGCATCTGCAATCTGTGTGAAAATTTCTTCCTCATGTTCGGCATAGCCTTTAACCGTATTTACCAGATTCGGCACTAAATCAAATCGACGCTGCAGCTGGTTTTCGACTTGCGCCCATGCTGCGTCCACCGTTTCTTCACCTGTTACCAGTTTGTTGTATTTTGGCACGACAAGCATTGCCGCAATGACGATCAACGCAACAATTGCAATAAGCGCGACCAATACGGCACTGCCTCGTTCATTTTTTTTTAACATTTGCCCCATCCTCTCTTTTTTAAAATTAGCGTATAAAATTACGGTTCGTTTCCACAATAAGAGCGTACGAAATTTCTTACTATGGAGGTTTTTATTAATGTATACCCAATCATCTCAATCTCAAGACAATCAAATGCCCCTTTCAACAAATCATGGTGCCCATGAACTTCTGGATGTTCATGAAGTACTAAGCGCTATGATCGGCGGATTAAACCAATACGTTTTACTTCGCGACCAAGTTCAAGATAGCGAGCTTCTTTCTATTATGGATCGCCAGTATGCGTTTATGCTTGATGAGTATAATATTACTGTGGAAGCCTTTAAAACAGGTCATGATCCAAAACACCCTACACGCACCTACAATATGAATATGGGCAACGATACTATTTACGGCTTAAAACCAGGTGAGCCTAAAAAGCCGATCACTTCGGCAAGTGAAATTAATGATGGCATTATTTCAGGTTTCTTGCTCGGCTGCCATAAAGCTGGGGCTACAGGAAAAACAGGTGCTGCTTTAGAAAGCACAAACCCGGTAGTACGTCGCGTGCTACAAGATTCAGTACCAAACTGCATTGAAATGGCCTATGAAATTTCATTGTACCAAAACAAAAAAGGCTATTATCAAGTGCCACAACTATCTCCACAGGATATGAGCGCAATGCTCAATATGTATGGCAAAGCAGATCAAGCGAAAAACATGCCTAACTAGTATGCCCAATAAACTATACGAACGAATCATTGTATAGTTTCAATTTTTAAATAATTCATCCAATATTTACAACAAATATTTCAGGTGGATATACAAACAATAAAAACGGTGCTCGTTTCACCTACTACGATGAAGGAGGGGCTTTTATGAAAAATATTCGTGAAGGTTTAATTCCGACTGTACTTGGATCAGCTGTCACTGCAACGGGGTATGCAATGAAACAAAAAATCGGTACGAACAAGATGCTTGCCAATACCATTTTCGGTTTCGGCCTTGCCCATATTGTATTAGGAGCAATTGACCTTGTAGAACATCGTAAGTAATAAAGAAAAGCTGATGTAAAGATCTGCTTTTCCACAAAAAAAACGCCCAACTTTCAGTGTATAGAAAGTTGGGCGTTCTATATTTGTACTTCCCCCTTTATTTTTATACGGTATTATTCTTTCAAAGCTTATCGCAAATTTCACCGATAAGCGCTAATCCATGTTATAACCACACTCCTCGCAAAACTTTTTCGGTTCATCGTAGCATTCATTGCAGTTGGCGCAATTATATATATATGACGCCGTAATGTCATCAATTGTTTGCTTTGCTTTATAGTCGGGCACTAATTCCTCCTCTTCGACACCCGCTAATTTACTAAGTTCATTTAATTCTTCAATATCTTTTTCCAGCTGCGCAATCGCGTTTTCTTTCGCCTCAATTTGTGCGAGCTGATAATTCACCATGCTGACCGAAAACAGGCTGTTGCGGTTCAAATTGACGATTTCCCCGATTTGCTGTTTCAGTATTTTGATTTCTTCTTCAATTCCATTGATTTGTTTTCGCAGTTTGGACCGGTCGACCGCAAAAGACGTTTTACTGCTAAGCGTTGTCACCTTCTTGTTGACTTTCTTCCTCCATTTCTGAAATGTGCCTTTCCCTTCACCCATAAAAACCCTCCACTTCAATCAGAAATTTTTCTGGATTCAACTGGTGCATCCACTTGTTCTTCTTCACAATATGTATTTCCATGTCGAAATATGCCTTTGTTATAAAATGAAATTTCAGTCAGTGTGGATTTTTTCATCCCCCACGGAGTAGAAGGAATTCAAGCTAACTACCCGTTCCCCGTAAAATAATAAAAGGCGCATCCCGTAAAGAAATGCGCCCGCCCGACTCAAATTTTCAACTGCTTATTTGTTCCAATAATTTACTGGAGAAATATTTCCGCGTATCTGCCATTTTAATATGCAGTAAACGCTCTTCAAGGCTTACCGGATGGATAAACGTAACGAAAGCCCCTTCCAGATTTTCATCGATCGTTTTAATCATATAATTTTCAGCAAGCAGTTCATCAATTTGCTGAATTTCTTTTTCTACAAACTGAAATTCTGACATGATTGCACCTCGTTTACAATTTAATCTGTGGAAGCTGTTTGTTGAACACCAATCGGTTCTGGAACAGCGTCAATTTCCCAGCTGCGTCCTGCTGTAATACCTAAATATTCATCATCGCTCGGATTCACGATTTCAGCTTGCGGATACTTTTTGAACCACCAGTATTTCGCCAGCACATAATAGATTGCCGCCCCTACAAAGAAGCCGACAAGCGAAGAAAATGAAGGCCAAATATTCGCGATCAGACCGCCAAGCACCCAAGCAATAATACCCGCTACATTGACACCTTTCAAATAGCGATATTGCCCTTCCACCTCATAAAGGTCCTTTACATTTACTCGTCGCTTACGGAGCAAGTAATAGTCAGCGAATAAAATACCGACAATGGAAGAAAGGATTCCGCCGACAACGAGCAGAACGCTATTTAAAATATCGAACAAACTCCAAGGCTGCACAATCGTCCCGACAATACCGGCAATGACTACACCTATCCAGAACGGTACTTTCGGTCCGCCGATATTCGAGAAAATCGTCGCGGCCGGAATAACGTTCGCGGAAGTATTTGTCGACCACTGTGCCAGTACGATCATCGATAACAGCATCACCAGGACAAAACCGCCCGCCGCTTGCTGAAGTGCGTTGATCGGATCACCTGAACCAGTCGCCATATAACATACCGCACCAATGACGATCATCAGTGTATTGAAAATTGGCTGAACGACAAGGGAACCTAGTAACTGTGTCTTATTTCGTTTGAACCAGTTACGCTCATTTTTCGGTGCTTTGAAGTGACGGGAAAGTGTCGGCATATCCGCAGCAAGCGTTGCCCAGAAGCCCATGATTGCCGTAGCGACTACCATGAATGCCGTAAACTGTTCAAAACCGGTTTGCGGTGCTTCCACCCAAGACCATACCGCTTTTCCTTGCTCTTTCGCTTCAGCAGATAATTGCAAATACATCCAAATAGAAATAAAGATAATAATCGGTGCAGCGAAATCCGCGAAACGTTCAATCGATTTAATCCCTAAAGACACATTGAACAACTGTAATGTCGCAAATACAAGGAAGCAAATAAACCAGTTGTCAAAGCCGAACATAATATTCAGAATGCCGTTAATCGCCAATGCCCCGAAATACGTGTTAATCCCGAACCAGCACGAAGCTGTAAACGCACGGGCAAATGACGGGAAGTGCGTACCGATCGTTCCGAATGGGGCACGCATATAAACAGGAAACGATAATCCGTGTTCAACACCGATATCCCCGATGACAACCATGAAAATCCCGATTAAAATCGAGCCAACCAGTGTCGCCAGGATGAGCATCGGCATACTTAAATTAACAATTCCTCCTGCACCGATCGCAAATGCGGCGAGTACGATGGCCATCCCTACCCAGATGACGCCAAAGCCCATCATACTAATACTGCGATTCTCATATGTGACAGGAAGTAAGTCTGGTGATTTTAAATAGTTACTACTTGTGCTTTTTCTGTCTGACATCGCTACACCTCTCTTTATTCAATTTTTAGGCCAACAGGAAATGGGTCAGTCAGCCGTTGTCGCACGATGCGACGCTGTTAGGCTGACATCCATTCCTTTAAAAATCAGTGATATCCGCCAAAACCCTACCTCGCAATACTTGAACTGCTTGGAGCAAAACCTGCAATTAATGTCTGTCTTTCATTCCATGTCATCGGCGGCTGTGTCGGAATAAGTTCCTTCATCGTAATCGCACCTTCAGCCGGACAAACAATCGAACATAAGTTACAGCCAACGCAGTCTTCCTCACGCACTTTCAGCATTGGACGGCCATCTTCTGTATACAGATCGATACATTGATGGGACGTATCTTCACAGGCAATATGGCATTTATTACAGTTAATGCAAACATCATTATTGATCTCTGCAACAACTTTATAATTTAAGTCCAAATCTCCCCAATCCGAATATTTCGGTACTGTTTTCCCAACAAGATCCATGACCGATGTTAAACCTTTATCGTCTAAATAGTTGTTTAAACCATCAATCATATCTTCAACAATGCCAAAGCCATGATGCATTGCCGCTGTACAAACTTGCACACTCGTCGACCCCATTAAGATGAACTCAGCAGCGTCCTGCCAGTTCGAAATACCGCCAATTCCGGAAATCGGTAAATTGATATACGGACTTCTTGCACATTCACCAACCATGTTCAGAGCAATTGGCTTAACGGCCGGTCCGCAATAACCGCCGTGCGCCCCTTTATTACCAACATGCGGAATCGTGTTCCAAGAGTTTAAATCAACACCCGCCAAACTATTGATCGTGTTGATCATACTAATCGCATCAGCACCGCCGCGCACCGCTGCTTCCGCCGTTACAGTAATATCCGTAATATTCGGTGTCAGTTTGACGATGACCGGTACTTCAGCATATTCTTTCGCCCAATAGGTCTGCTTTTCCACCAGTTCAGGCACTTGACCCGAAGCGGCTCCCATGCCACGTTCCGCCATACCATGTGGGCAGCCGAAGTTTAATTCGAAGCCATCTACCCCAACATCCTGTACTCTTTTTACAATTTCATGCCATTTTTCTGCTTTCGGCTCTACCATTAACGATGCGATGATCGTATGATTCGGGAACCGCTTTTTCGTTTCATAAATTTCCTGTAAGTTCACTTCGAGTGGTCGGTCTGTGATGAGCTCAATATTGTTGAAACCCGCCACCTTTTGCCCATTAAAACTGACAGCAGCAAAACGTGACGAAACGTTTAAAATAGGATCCCCCAACGTTTTCCACACAGCGCCGCCCCACCCCGCTTCAAATGCACGCTGCACTTGATAGCCGGAGTTTGTCGGTGGTGCCGATGCCAACCAAAAAGGATTCGGTGACTTAATACCAGCAAAATCTATTCGTAAATCTGCCATTTCAATTCCCCCTATGCAATTTCTGAATTTGCGTTTAGTTCATAATGAATCGCGTAAGCCGAATCTTTGCCTTGCTGCGCCGCCGATACAACTGTCGCCTCACCATATCCGTTGCCGTAAATCGCATCACCGCAAGCGTAAATTTTCGGATTCGTTGTCTTCAGGCTATTATGATCTACATCAATCACACCACGTGTATTTGCCAACCCTAAATGCTCAATCAGCTCATACTGTTTCGTTTGACCGATCGCCCGAATAACCGCATCCGCCTCAATGACAAATTCAGAACCAGGAATCTCCATTAATGTCCCTTTTCCATTTTCGATGTCCGTCAGTTTCATTTTGATGCATTCCATTCCGATCACTTTCCCATTATCATCGCCAATAATGCGCTTCGGTAATGTCAGCCATCTGAATTCAACACCGTCCTGTTTCGCAAAATCAAACTCAAAATCGTACGCCGTCATTTCGTTTGATGTACGACGGTAAACGATTTGCACTTGCTCAGCACCCAATCTTACAGAACATGTCGCTGCATCAATCGCCGTATTACCGGCACCGATAACTAGCACTTTTTTGCCTAGCACTCGATCTGTGAATGAAGATTTTGATTCCTTCACAAAATCAATCGCATCATACACACCGTCCAAGTTTTCGCCCTCAACGCCAAGCATCGGTACTTTGCCCATACCAACCGCAACAATGATGCGGTCATAATTTGCAAGCAGTTCCTCTACCAGTACATCTTCGCCGATTTTCGTGCTCGTTTTAATTTCAACGCCGAGGTTTTGTACTTGCTGCACTTCCCATTCCACAACATCCTGCGGTAAGCGGAATGAAACAATACCGTAATAATTCAGGCCGCCTGCTTTTTCATCCGCTTCGTAAATCGTCACACCGTACCCAAGCAATGCCAGTTCACGTGCAGCAGATAACCCTGCCGGCCCACTTCCGATAATCGCGACTTTCTTGCCGTTTGCCGGTTGTGGTGTAAACAGATTGACATTCGACTCACGCAGCCAATCCGTTGCATAGCGCTGTAGATGACCAATTTGAATCGGCTTTTCCTCACTGTTCAACACACAAGCCCCCTCACAAAGCTCGATCGTTGGACAAACACGTGCACAGCTTGCGCCTACCGGATTTGACTCCATAATGACACGCGCTGAACCTTTCATATTATTCGAAGCAATCTTCTTAATAAAGCTTGGAATATTTATGCTCGTTGGACATGCCTTCACACAAGGTGGATCGTAGCAATACAAACAACGATTCGCTTCAACAGTTGCCGCGTATGTTGTTAAGCCACCAAATATTTCTTCAAAGTTTTTCGCTAAACTATTGCTCATTTCATAACAACCCTCTCCAGTTTGATTTGTTATTACTTTTAGCTATATCTTCGTTAACCTTTACAGATGATTTGAACGCTTGTTTATTAAATTCAGCCAATGCCCCGACCACCTGCTGAATGAAGATAAGCCCCGGCGGATGCCACAGATTTTTAATGGAATGGATGTCAGCCTAAAAACGTCGTATTGTGCGACAAAGGCTGACTGACCCACGTCCTGTGGGCCTAAAATCTGGACGCAATTACGCAAAAGCGAATTGATTGTGTTATGAAGTTACTTTAGTGGAACCCTTTACTTCACGACGGATATACTTGCCGCTTCCAAGCTGTCCGACGAATTTTTTATCTTGAATAACATATTCACCGCGCACGAGCACACTTGTCGGCTCACCCGTCACTTCAAGCCCTTCAAATGCGTTGTAGTCCACATTCATATGATGTGTTTCTGCAGAAATCGTACGTTTTACTGTCGGATCGAATAATACGATATCCGCATCCGAACCGACCGCGATCGTTCCTTTTTTAGGGAATAGCCCAAAAATTTTCGCAGACTGCGTCGAAATCATATCAACAAACTCATTTTCTGTAATGCGGCCTTTCGCAACACCTTCCGAATACAGTACAGAGAAACGGTCTTCGATAAACGGCCCGCCATTCGGGATTTTCGAGAAGTCATCTTTCCCTAATGTTTTCTTGCCGTTGAAGCTGAACGAACATTGGTCTGAGCCAATCGTTTGCAGCTGCTTCGCTTTCAGTGCATTCCACAATACTTCCTGATGCTCTACCGGACGTAACGGTGGTGACCATACATATTTCGCGCCTTCAAAATTCGGCTTTTCCAATGCTGTCTGGTCAAGCACTAAATACGGCGGACAAGTTTCCCCTAACACGTTGTAACCTTTATTACGTGCCGAAATGATTTCATCGACCGCTTCTTTACACGTTACATGCACGACATATAACTGCGCTCCCGCTAAGTTCGCCAGCTCAATCGCACGCTTCGTCGCTTCCCCTTCTACTTCAGGCGGACGAGTAAGCGCATGATAAATCGGCTCCGTCTGACCATTCGCTTTCGCTTCTTCTACTAGCTCATCGATAACCGATCCGTTCTCACAATGGACCATCACCGTTGCACCAAGCTTCTTCCCGACTTTAAACGCCTGGAATAACGTACGATCCGTCGCCTGGAACTCCTTCGCATAAGCAAGAAACACTTTGATCGAGCTGATCCCGCCTCTTTCCAATGCTTCCGGTAATTCCTGCAGGCGCTGCTCATTCAAATCACCGATCATTAAGTGGAAGCCATAGTCGATCACGGCCTTATCTTGTGCCTTGCCATGCCACGTATCAATCGCATCCATCAATGTTGGCGAGCCCGCACTAATACAGAAATCGATAATCGTCGTCGTTCCACCGTATGCCGCAGCAATCGTTCCTGATTGCCAGTCATCATCAGTTACCGTATTGTTGAACGGCATATCAAGATGGGTATGAGGGTCAATACCACCCGGGAATAAAAGCTTTCCTGTTGCATCAATAATTTCTGCTTCCGCATCTTCTATTTTTGCTGCAATTTGAGTGATGATCCCGTCCTCAATCAGCACATCCCCTTTAAACGTATCCGCAGCAGTAACAATTGTTCCCCCAGTAATAATCTTTTTCATATGAACCCTCCTAGTTTTCTAGTAATTTCTATTGAAAAAATGAAAAACCAAAGCGCAGATTAATTTCGATTCTAGTACTATTAACTTTTGAGAATATTTACTAGTTTTTAAGCATATAATTTAATATATAGTATTATATGTAACAATTAGTAACATAATATCTAATTAACGGAAAAAATTTAAATAAATATTTTCTGTTAATAAAACCCTTGTGAATCCTTCATAAATATAACTTTACTGAATGTTTAGAATAAAATTAATATACAAAAGGTAATTTTTTCCGTAATTTTTTTAGACAAAAGGTTAAAAGTTGTAAGGAAATATACTGTATTTATGTAAGTTTTTCTAACATAATGTATTGTTTTTGTCGGGTATTTAGTAGGAGGAAGCTTCGGTGAAGAGTTTTCTAATATGTTACGGAGTTGTTCTAATATATTTTTATTTGTTCTAATAAAGTTTGGATTTTCTAATATATCCTTCTCTTGTTCTAATATGTGTCCGCCATGTTCTAATATCTCCCCCAAATCTTCAAATATTCACTCTGTTTCTTCTAATATCCGCTGGCAATGTTCTAATAAAACTATAAACCCGTTTACTCACCCGTCTAAATCAGTACTTGTAGACACCATTACCGCCCAATCTTCTAATAAACACCCCAACTTTTCTAATAACCGGTCCACTTTTTCTAATAACCGCTCTCATTGTTCTAATAAAGCTGTAAATCCGCGTTCATCAAGCCCAAATCAGTATCCACCCCACCCATCATCCCAACAAAAAACAGCCTAACCCCACTTCCGGAATTAGGCTGGTATTTGCATGTATTTTAGTTGTTGCTAGGGAAAGCGAATGTCGATGCTGTCGTTTCTGTTGTGTCTGGCCAGCGTTCCGATACCGTTTTCGTTTTCGTAAAGAATCGGGCCTGATCCGGACCAAACATATGCCCTTCACCAAAGCGCGAACCTTTAAAGCCGGCAAAGTTATGATAGCCGACAGGGATTGGAATCGGCACATTGACGCCGACCATACCTACATCAATCTCCGTTGTAAACTTGCGCGCTGCCGCACCATCATTCGTGAAGATTGTGACCCCGTTCGCCAGGTCCTGACCGTTAATGAAATCAATGGCCTCCGAAAGTGTACTCACGCGCACGACATTACGAGCCGGACCGAAAACTTCCTCATCGAAAATCTCCATCTCCTTCGTAATATTATCCAATAATGTCGGACCAACGAAGAAGCCTTCCGCGTTTTTCACGATATCCAGTTCACGGCCGTCGACTACAACCGTCGCACCTTGACGTTCCGCTAAATCGATCGCTTTTAAAATATTCTCTTTCGACTCTTTCGAAATGACCGGACCAAAATCCGTGCCTTCCTCTTTATAGCTGCCCACTTTTAAGTTGCTGATTTTCTCTTTTAAAATCGCCACAAGTCGATCAGCCGTCTCTTCACCAACCGGCATAATTGTAGAAATTGCCATGCAACGTTGGGAAGCCGCGCCATATGCAGCACCGATAAACGCATTCGCCACTTGCTCTAAATCCGCATCCGGCATAACGACCATATTATTTTTCCCGCCGCCTAAAGCCGTAACGCGCTTGCCGTATTTCGAACCCGTTTCGTAAATATATTTCGCAACAGGTGTCGAACCGACAAATGAGATCGCTTGAACAGTCGGGTTTTCCAACAGCTCATTTACCGCATCTTTACTGCCGTTTACAACTGTCCAGATTCCGTCCGGCAAACCTGCCTTTTTCCATAACTCACTGACAAACAGCGAAGTCATCGGCACCTTTTCGGATGCTTTTAAAATAACCGCGTTCCCAACAGCGACTGCCATCGATGTTTGCGCTAACGGCACCATGATCGGGAAATTGAATGGCGAGATAGCCGCTACAACACCTAAAGGATACTTCGCAGAGTAGGCATTAATTTGCCCGCCCACATTTACCGAATATTCCCCTTTCACAAGATGAGGCGCACCGATTGCCAAGTCAACTGACTCCAGGGCACGTGTCACTTCACCGCGCGCATCCTCCAACGTTTTCCCGCTCTCCGTACAAATAATATCCAACAGCTGCTCCATATTTTCCGTCAGTAAAAAGCGGAAACGCATCAACACTTCCGCACGCTTCGCAACAGACAGATCACGCCATGCCGGAAAAGCTGCTTTTGCTGCTGCAATGGCTTCACGTGTTTCTTCAGCTGTCGCAATCGGAACTTCGGCAATTACTTCGCCTGTCGTCGGGTTATAAACTTTCGAATAGTTGTTGCTCTTCCCTTCGACCAATTCACCATTGATAAAATGTGTTAACTTTTTTACCGAAACTGCTTCTGTCATTATGAAGATCCCCCTTTATTTAATACTGTTTACTGCTTCAATCACTGTATTGGCGATCAGGTCCTTTTCTTCCACTGAAATTGAAAGCGGTGGTGACAGCGTTAATATATTGTTGAAGTTCGCGACCGTTACACCGTTTTTCCCGATAATGACACCCTTTTTCTTACAGTAGCCAATCACTGCATTCACGCGCTCAACATCAAGCGGTGCCTTCGTTTCTTTATTTTCCACAAGCTCAATACCAATCAATAATCCTTTTCCGCGAATATCACCTACGAATGGATGATCATTTAAATTTTCTTGCAATGTGCGCTTAAGTGATTCTCCAAGAACAACGGATTGCTCAAATAAATTTTCACGTTCCATAATTTCAATGTTTTTCAATGCGACAGCACATGCAACCGGTGAACCGCCAAATGTATTAATATGACGGAAAAACTCATAGTCCCCGTTCGCGACAAACTGCTCGTAAATTTCACGGCGGATTGCAGTTGCTGATAATGGCATGTAGGCACTTGTTAAACCTTTTGCCATCGTCACAATATCCGGTTTAATGCCATAGTTCTGGAAGCCGAACGCTGTACCTGTACGTCCGAAGCCACAGATTACTTCGTCAACGATTAAAAGCGCACCATGTTTCTCGCACACCTCTTTTACGCCTTTCAAGTAATCTTCATTCGGCACGATGACACCGCCACCTGTAATGATCGGCTCCATAATGACAGCGGCGATCGTTTCGGACATTTCCCAAGTCATTACTTGATCAATGTTTTTCACACTAGGCAGTGTCGTAGCATCGCCGTTTTCCGCCTGTTCCGGATTCCGGTATTGATCAGGTGGTGCCACATGTAAAAAGCCGGGTGCAAGCGGCTCGTATTTATATTTGCGTTGCGCTTGACCTGTTGCTGCTAAAGCACCCATTGAACTCCCATGATAAGCACGGTAGCGGGAAATGATTTTATAACGGGTCGTATCACCTTTTTGCTGATGATATTGTCTTGCCACTTTAAACGCAACTTCATTTGCTTCCGATCCGCTGTTCGAATAGAAGACAACATATTCGTCCCCAAGCAGCTCACTGATTTTCTGGCTCAGCAAAATTGCAGGGGTGTGCCCATTCGTCAGCGGTGTATAAGAATTTTTAAGCATTTGCTCGTAAGCTGTGTCGGCAATTTCCTTACGACCATAACCAATATTCGTACACCAAAGCCCTGCCATTGCATCCAAATATTTATTGCCATCGATATCTGTCAGCCAAGCTCCTTCCGCTCGTTCAACGATAAATGTTGCTTCTGGGTTATACGGCTTCATCGAGTGCCATACATGTTTTTCGTCATTTGCTTTCCAGTTATACTCTACATATTGGCTCATGCATTTCCCTCCTACATTCCTAAACTCTATTTCTATTTTCGCTTATTGGAAGATTAAGGGCATTATACATAGTGTCAAATGGATGTTTGCCTTGATTTCACATTTAGCACATGAGGATATCCTGATCAGGCAAGGGGGTTGATTTCCATTCCAATCAACGCATTTGATATTTAATTGCATCATCTTCAATCACGGCACCTACACCTTCACACCCTCATAATAATTATGCTTCGTCATGAGCAGCATGATTTCCAGGCAGAGGCGGTTTTCGTACTTCATAAAGTCACTGCCGATGATCTGTTCCACTTTTTCCAGGCGGTGATAAAGAGTTTGGCGGACGATAAATAGTTTTTCGGCAGTTTCCTTTTTTAGTCCATTACACTGAAAATAAACATCGAGTGTTTGAATTAAATTCGCATTGTGCTTGCTGTCATACTGGCTGAGTTTTTCGATTTTTTCCATTGCCGCCTGCATAAGACTGCTGTTGTTTTGCAGAACCTTCACCATATGGTACAACACCAGTTCATCGTAAAAATACGAAAGCTCTGTATGTTTCATCCGGATTTGCAGGGTTTCCTGCGCTGTTTGATAGCTTTCTTTCAATTCATTGTAATGCGTAACATATTTCCCAACAGCAATAAGCATGTCCTGTTTACTTTGATGAATCATCTCATTCATTACGCGGTTCATCCGTTCTTTATACGTAGCTCCCTGCGCCAAATCGTTGATGATAAAAATTAAATATTGGGACTGCTCGACAATAAATGTGTAAAACCCTTCTTTCTGCAGCGCCTGGCGAAGATTGATTTTATAATTCGTTAAATCCTTTATCGCATTCTTTCTTCTAAGCTGATGAATCATGACCATCCAGCCATTGTGCTTCAGTTTTTGATCGAACTCTTCGATAAAATAAAGCAATTCATCATCGCTGTTTTCACCTTCGAGCCATTTTTCAAAAAACTTCCGGTTTTCGCTTTCCAATTTTTCTTCAATATATAAATCTCTTAAAATAAACTGAGACAGCGTAACTACAGTGCGGTCCAAAATAAGTAAATCCAATTCCGTCATTTCTCTTTTTTCGGAGTATATATAGACCGTCCCGTACAACTGATCAAATAAATTCACTTCAATCTTTGCTTTATGTTTACTACCTAAAAGATTGATATACTTTTTGCAATTTTCAATCTTTTTATCCGGGATTGCGAGACTTGTTCCTTTGTTCACATCAAAATAAATATCCACGTTTAAATACTTTTGCATATACTGCAAAATCTTCACTTTGTCGTTCACTTTCAAAACATAGTTGTTGATCTTCTGGGAATAATCTTCGAGCTGCCTTAAAATATCGTACTGCTGATGAATGATCGCTGTATGCAAATCTTGCGTAATGCCGACAAACGGGACAATTTCCTGAAAAACGATGAGCGGAAAATCCAGTTGATCCGCCAGTTTAATGACACTTTCCGGAATCGTTTGAATGTACATACCTAACTCAATACACAGCCCGGCTACATTTAATTCATTAAGTTGCCTTACAAAATTCAGAAAGCCTTGTTCATTATCTTTTAAAATGACGCCCGTTGTCAGAATGAGCTCATTTCCTTTTATCAGCTGCTTCACATCGGTAACTTCCAATATATGAATCCATTTGATCGCATGGCTTAAGCCGGTTTGACCTGCGACGACCTTCGCCGATTCAAAGTATTTTCGATTTAGAACTTCTTTTACGGTTAACATAAGCAGCCCCCTATCATTAACAATTCGTCCATACAATTATTGTATCATTTTACATTAAGTATATATTAATTTGTTATATGCTAGTGCTAATGTTTATATATTATTGAATTTAAGGGGGAATTTTATGTTAAAAACAAACCGCGAACGACTTCAAAACACTATTGATTTATTTAGCCAATTTGGGGCAACAGAAAATAATGGTGTCACACGTTTAAGCCTATCTCCCGAAGATATTCTCGCCCGCAACAAGTTCAAGGAAATTTGTGAACAGCTCGGCATGACGGTAACGGTTGACGATATGGGCACTATGTACGCAACACTGCCATCCAACTCCGATAACTTGCCGATTGTCATCGGCTCACATTTAGATTCTGTCATAAAGGGAGGACGCTTTGATGGAGTGCTCGGTGTTTTAACTGCACTGGAAGCTGTCCAAACAATTATTGATGAGGAACTCGAACTAAATCACCCTATAACAATCGTAAACTTCACAAACGAAGAAGGTGCACGTTTTGAACCGTCCTTAATGGCTTCAGGTGTTCTTTCAGGAAAATTCGAAAAGGAAAAGATGCTCGCTTCGACGGATCGAAAAGGGGTAACATTTGAACAAGCCTTGAAAGAAAGCGGCTATGAAGGTGATGTCGCAAACCGCCTAACCGAAGCGCATGCCTATTTGGAGCTTCATATTGAGCAAGGTCCCGTTTTGGAACATTATAAAAAAGAAATCGGGGTCGTAGAAGGCGTTCTTGGCATGGTTTGCTATGACATTACATTAACCGGTGAATCGAACCATGCGGGCACTACCCCTATTTCCATGCGTAAAGACAGTATGTTTGCCGCGATGCAGATCATTTCCATCCTGCAAAATAAATTAAAACAACTTCCTGAAGATCTTGTTTATACAATCGGACGTATCAATGCCTACCCGAATATTCATACGGTCATTCCGAGTAACGTAACTTTCTCGTTGGAGTCCCGCCACCAAGACCCTACAGTCATCCAGCAAGTGGAACAAATTATTTTTGACCTTCCTAAAGAAATCGAAAACTGCGAACTGAGCTACCAAAAACTATGGAGCCGGGATACGGTCTATTTCGCACCGGAAGTTGTCCATGCTGTAGCAGCAAGTACAGATGAACTGGGCTATTCACGTCATCATATGTTCAGCGGTGCCGGCCACGATGCTCAATTTATCGCAGGATATATTCCTTCTACAATGATTTTTGTTCCAAGTGCGAAAGGCTATAGTCACCGGGAAGATGAATATACTTCCTACGAAGAATGTTCAAAGGGTGCCGATGTCCTTGTTAATGCAATATTGAAAGTAGCCGAATCTTCGGTTTCACCCGTTAAGTCTGCTAGTGTAAAGTAAGGGTTTTTATGATGAAATCAATAGGTTTGCCCTCCTCTTCTTATTAGGTGAACATACTATATGGTATCTAGTAGAAGGAGGTGGGATGATGAGACGTCCTGCAATGGGGTTCTGCTTCCCTGGTTACCGTTTCTGCGGACCTGGTTGCAGCGGACCTGGTGCACCAACGAATGCAGTCGATAATTGCTGTCTGCACCACGATGCTTGTTATGCAAGTGGCTACGATAAAAGATATTGTGACGCAATTTTTCAACAATGTTTAAATCAATACAAAAACCCCTCAACGAAAATGGGGAGGGACGCAAATTTATTCTCCAGAGCGATACGGCTAAAGAATTTTCTAATATAGTCCTTATAAACTTGAACAAAACGAAACACCTCAATTTGGTAGTGACCCCTTAAAGTTAGAGTTTTTATTATGCAGCTAATTGGCTGGTATGAGTTCGGTATTTTACCGGGCTCATGCCGGCCAGTTTTTGTTTAATTCGATCATTATTGTAATAACTGATGTACTTCTCAATTTTCTTCTGTAACGCTTCATAGGAAATCAATACTTCCCCATAATACATTTCCTGTTTGAGTATGCCAAAAAAGTTCTCCATGGCCGCATTGTCTGCACATGTTGCTTTACGAGACATGCTTTGGAAAATCTTGTTTCTCTTTAATGTTTTCACCCATTTGTTATGTTGATAATGCCACCCCTGATCCGAATGAATTGTTGTTCGATAATTCGCCTGCTCATGAATAATCGGAAGTGTTTGGTCAAGTGCCTCCATTACGAAATCGAGTGTAGGGCGTTTCGACATACTGAAACCGAGTATTTCACCGTTGAATAAATCCATGATGGGACTTAGATACAATTTTTCATCATCTGTACACTTAAATTCGGTTATGTCTGTTACTAATTTTTGAAGGGCATTTGGTGTGATAAAACGTCTGTTTAATCGATTCTTTGCGACCTTACCCACAGTTCCTTTATAAGATTTATAACGAGATTTACGCCCGAATTTCTCACATTTCAAATTCATTTCATTCATGATTCGCTGTACTTTTTTATGGTTGATTATGTGTCCTTCTGCCTTTAATTCTGCGTGAATTCGGCGATAGCCATATCGACCCTCATGTTTCTCAAACGTCTCTAAAATCAATGTTTTCCATGCTTTATCCGGATCTTCCTGATTCATTTGTTTGATATGATAATGATACGTTGCTTCTGGAATGTCCACTCGTTTTAAAATATCTATCAATCGGAATCCTTCTTCTTTGAGTCCAAAGGTAATCGCTGCTTGTGCTTTTCGAGAAAGGCATCCGGATTCTCTCGAAAAGCCTTCAACTTTTTTAAATACGCAACCTCCAAACGAAGCAGTTCATTTTCGCGCTCTAACTGTTCCTCACGTGACAGTTCTTTTTCTTGCTTCTTTTGTGTAGTTTTTGATTTTTTAGACATAGATGGGCGCCCCTTTGCTTTTTCTTGCAGGCCCTCTATCCCTTCTTTTAAAAATTTACTGTACCAATTTGCGATTAAACTTGGATTATTCATATTAAATTGAATCGCCGTATCTAGATAAGAAGCACCTGTTTGTTTCATAAAGTTTAATATATCTAATTTAAATTGAACAGAATAAAACTGCTTCTTTTTCTTAATCGATAGGCTACCTTGACCAAATTCTTTAAAAGCACGCACCCAACGTCTTACTTGAGATTCTTCAGCGACGCCATGTTTCCTAGCTGTTACTCGATAACTTAATGAACTACTCAGGTAGTCTTTAACCACCATTAATTTGAATTCTTCGCTATATTTAACCATAGAAAAACACCCCAAAAGTTAGTTTTTTAACTCTAACTTTTGGGGTGCAGCACCTTTCTATGGAAGAGAATTGAGGTGTTTCTGCTTACTCTAGAATTGATTTCCGTTCCAGGGACGCTTTCCAGGGGGCGTGGCGTGAGGCCAACACGATGTTGGTCACAAAAGCGTTGCCACAGGACGTGGCGCTCTTAGCTTTTGTTCCTAAGTCTTAGGCGTCCCGCTATTTCCCTAGGAGTCGCCCCTACACTCCAATCAATTCATAAAGTTTAAGTTTCATAATACGGGTTTTATCATATTTTTCACTTATAAATTAATCGATCTTCTGACCTGTAATTTCTTCTAATTTACCGTTTTCTTTAATCTTCGCTAGGCCTTCATTTAAACGGTTCAGTAACTCAGTGTTCCCCTTTTTCACCATGAAGCCGTAATATTCTTTTTCAAACTGATCCGATTCAATCGCTTTTAGTCCTGAATCCGGATTGTTCTTTAAGTACTCGATAACAACCGCATTATCGCCAAACGCTGCTGCTGTTGCACCATTGATTACTTCCTGGAATGCTATCGGCTGGTTTTCATACGCTAAAATTTTTGAACTTGATTTTCCTTGCAGGTTTTGTGCTGCAATATGCCCTGTTGTATTAATTTGAACAGAAACTTTTTGATCTTTCAACTCATCCAATGTTTTGATTGGTGAATCTTCTTTCACAACAATCATTAATGATGCTTCATAATATGGATCTGTGAAATCATACGTCTCTTTACGCTCATCTGTAATGGTAATGCCTGATGCACCTAAGTCAAGTTCACCGTTCGTAATTTGCTGGAATACCGGCTCCCAACCGACATTTCGGAATTCTACTTCTGAACCGATTTCTTCACCGATTGCGTTCATAATATCTACATCGATTCCAACAATTTCACCTTTATCATTCATCGATTCAAATGGGGCAAATGTTGCTTCCGTTCCTACTAACAGCTTTTTACCGCCACCTTCTCCGGATGTTGCACTTCCCGATGTTTCATCATCCGCTGTACCGCATGCGGCTAAAATGATTGTTAATGCCATTAGCAGCATCGTTATGAAAAACTTCTTTGTTTTGAACATTATAAAACCCCCTCTATTTTTGTTAAGATTATACATTTTTTAGTAGAACCACACAATATTTAATTCTAAATCTTCTGATAGTTTAGGATATAAAAGTTTTCCTAAGGAGTCGCCTCCCTTTCATTCCAAACAACTGTAAATCCTACTAAATATAAAAACTACCTTCTACTACTCAACATAATAGAAGATAGTTTACCTACATTTATAATACTTTTCCTAAAAAGGCTTTTGTCCGTTCGTTTTGCGGGTTGCCGAATACTTCATCCGGGTGGCCCTGCTCTACGATATAGCCGCCATCCATAAACAGGACACGGTCACCTACTTCACGTGCGAAGCCCATTTCATGTGTTACGACAACCATTGTCATGCCTTCTTTAGCAAGGTTTTTCATTACTTCCAAAACCTCTTTTACCATTTCGGGGTCAAGGGCTGACGTTGGTTCATCAAACAGCATTACTTTCGGCTTCATCGCTAATGCGCGGGCAATCGCGACACGTTGCTGCTGACCGCCTGATAATTGCTGCGGATAGTTATCTGCTTTTTCACGCAAACCGACCTTATCCAATAGCTCGAGTGCCAATTTTTCGGCATCGGCTTTGTTCAGTTGACGAATTTGCATCGGTGCCATTGTAATATTATCGATGACCGACATATGCGGGAATAAGTTGAACTGTTGGAACACCATCCCCACTTCTGTACGGATATCATTAATGTTTGTTTTCGGATCATTGATTTTGACACCTTGAATATAAATCGCACCATCCGTTACTTCCTCCAGCAAATTCATGCAGCGAAGAAACGTTGATTTCCCAGAACCAGATGGCCCGATGACACAAACTACTTCCTTTTCATGTACTTCATAATCGATTCCTTTTAACACTTCGAGCTTGCCAAAATGCTTGTGTAAGTTTTCTACTTTAATCATTTACGCGCGCTCCTTTTTCTTACGTGGGTTGTAATTAATATCAACTCGTTTTTCGATAAATGCAATAAGCTTCGTTACAGCATACGTCAATACAAGGTATAGGAACGCTGCGAATAAATAAGGCTCCCAGAAACGCTGATACGTTCCGGCTACTACTTTACTTACATATAAAATCTCGGCCCCGGCGATTACCGTTACAAGTGAAGAATCCTTTAACAATGCGATAAATTCATTCCCTAATGGCGGAATCATACGACGGAACGCCTGCGGTAAAATAACTTTGCGCATCGCCTGGCCCTGTGTTAACCCTAATGACCTTGCAGCTTCCATTTGCCCTTTGTCGATCGACTGGATCCCTGCACGGAAAATTTCCGCATTGTATGCGGCACTGTTTAAAATCAGACCGACAATACCCGATACCCACCAACCTTGCGATGTTCCAAAAATAGTTGGAATAACAGCTAAGTGAATTAATAATAATTGTACGAGCATTGGCGTACCACGGAATACGTCGACATAAATTTTAGCCGGCCAGTAAATCCATTTTTTTGTTGAAACCTGGCCTAATCCTAAAACTAGACCGAATATGATACCACCAATATAACCACATGCTGTTAAAACAATAGTCGCCCAAAGTCCTTTTGCATATAGTTCACGGTAGTTCCAGATTATATCCCAACGGAAAAAATCAAAAAAATCCATCTGAAACCCTCCAATAAATTAAAATATAGCTTATTCGATTTCCGT
Source organism: Solibacillus sp. FSL K6-1781 (assembly GCF_038630735.1). GTDB lineage: Bacteria > Bacillota > Bacilli > Bacillales_A > Planococcaceae > Solibacillus > Solibacillus silvestris. Next base: position 3,457,882 of record NZ_CP152038.1, read on the forward strand.
ACCTGTAATTTCAGCTAACTTGCCATTGTCTTTAATTTTTTGAAGACCTTCATTTAAAATATCCAATAGCTCTTTGTTGCCCTTTTTCACCATAAAGCCGAAGTAGTCTTTCTCAAATGAGTTATCTTCCACTGCTTTTAAGCCAGAATCAGGATTGTTTTCAAGGTAATCTAAAATTACTGCATTATCACCGATTGCGGCATCTGCAGCACCTGTCAGCACTTCCGTTAACGCAACAGAGAAGTTTTCATATGCTAAAATTTTTGAGCTTGCAACGCCTTGCAATTCCTGTGCTGCGATGTGGCCTGTTGTATTAATCTGTACTGCAATTTTTTTGTCTTTAATATCTTCCAAAGATGCCACTGTCGAGCCTTCTTTTGTCACGATCAGTAAAGTTGCTTCATAGTAAGGATCTGTAAAGTCATATGATTCTTTACGCTCATCTGTAATTGTAATAGCCGCTGCACCCATATCCACTTCGCCAGTTGTTACTTGGCTCATCATTGAGTCCCAGCCTACATTTTTCACTTCTGTTTCAATGCCCATCTCTTCGCCGATCGCTGCTAAAATCTCTGAATCTAAGCCGACAACATTTCCTTTATCATCTAAGTATTCAAATGGTGCATATGTAGCTTCCGTACCTGCAACAATTTTCTTATATTCTTTATCCCCTGTAGATGTCGATTCGTCCGCTCCACATGCTGTTAAAATCATTGAAGCTGCAGCTAAAGGTGCTGCCCATTTAAATAGTTTTCTAGTACTCATTATGAATATCCTCCTGGATGTAGTAGTTTTTTTGTTAATAACATGTTCAATTATATTAATTCCGCAATTAATATACAACATTTAATTTTTAAAAAATTGATTATTATTGCAGTATGATGAATTATTATAACAAAATTAACGGTATATTTGCATATAATTTAATATTTATTCACTCTATTACTATTTCATTATTGTATTCCCCTCTTCAAAAGGATTCTCGTACCATTACATATATTCCCTGTTTTTCATAATATATGTTAATCCGATAGGTAATTTTTAACTAAAATAAAAAAGACTGCACAAGAGGAACTCCCTCTCATGCAGCCTTGAATTATTATTTTTAGGTAGAGAACGAATGAAGGATAAAAAGAACCGGTACAGTGATTCTTTTTATCCTAATAAAACTTCATTCTCTATTGCAAAAAAACCTCAGATGATTTTTTGCAATTGATATTGAAACGTATATTAAAACAGTAAAATGGTGCCCCCTAAAGGACATGATAATATAGTCTATCTAACTAGTTTTGTGAAAACACAACATTTAATAATGTACTAATTTTTCACATATAATTCAAGTATAAATTGTGATTTTTAATAAAGAATTTTATTTTTTATAGGAAGAGCGTTTAAATTAGAATGGTTTAGGAAATTTATAGTGTAGCGCCAAAAATAAACTGTAGAAAAATGGAAGAGAAAGATTATTTTAACTCTATATAGATCAGTAATAATCTTTAAAAAGAAAGCGCCCTCGGAGGGAATCGAACCCCCAGCCTCAGAACCGGAATCTGAAGTGTTATCCATTACACCACGAGGACATATAAATAATAATATGTGCAACTTTTTTCATTATACAGATGGAACACCTTATTTTCAACTGTAAAAATCAGAGTTTATATTTGACCATAACTGACTAATACGTGTATGATAGGTTTACAGCTGAAATATTTGTCATTTTCAGCAAAAGTAATCGAATATAAGCTTTAACAAAGGGAGGATTTTTCAATGAACTTAATTCCTACAGTTATTGAACAAACAAACCGCGGCGAGCGTGCATATGACATTTATTCACGTTTACTTAAAGACCGCATCATTTTATTAGGTAGTGGGATTGACGACAATGTTGCGAACTCAATCGTAGCACAGCTATTATTTTTAGAAGCTGAAGATCCAGATAAAGATATCTACCTATATATCAACTCACCAGGTGGCTCTATCACTTCAGGTATGGCGATCTACGATACGATGAACTTCATCAAACCTGATGTATCAACAATCTGTATCGGTATGGCTGCATCAATGGGTGCATTCCTGCTTTCTGCTGGTGCAAAAGGCAAACGTATTTCATTACCAAACGCAGAAGTAATGATTCACCAACCACTTGGCGGTGCACAAGGTCAAGCAACAGAAATCGAAATCGCTGCAAAACGTATTTTACACTTACGTGAAAAACTAAACCGCATCATGGCTGAAAACAGTGGCCAAGATTACGAAACGTTAGCACGCGATACAGATCGTGACAACTTCATGTCTGCAGAGCAAGCATTGGAATACGGTCTTATCGATAAAATTTATGAGCGTAACCAATTAAAATAATCGATCCATTCAAGCATACAAGATCCGTCTTGTATGCTTTTTTGTATTCAAAAAATAATACAAGACATAACCCAAAAATGCCATTTTTCTCTCTGGGAGAAAAATGGCATTTTTTCGCTGTGCGTAAAAATTGATTTCCATTCCGGGACGCTTTCCGCGGGCGTGGCCTGAGCCTGTAGTCTCAGGCGTCACGCTATTCCCGCTGGAGTCGCCCTCCATTCCAATCAATTTTCTAAAATATCCGTTTCTTAACAAGGATTTTTTCCTTACCAATGAAATTTTTACTTTTATTCTAGCCCTTTTGTTTTAATCCGCTTTTTCGATTAGAAGTTGTAGTGCATTGATTGCTTTTTCTTCGTCATGGCCGTCTGCCCATAATGTGACAACCGTGCCTTTTGCAACGGCAAGGCTCATAATGCCCATGATCGACTTCGCATTCACTTTTTTCGTATCCTTTTGTAAATAGACGTCCGCTTTATAACGATTCGCCTCTTGGACGAACAAAGCCGCCTGTCTTGCTTGTAAGCCCGATTTTAACTTTACTTCTACTTGTTTTTCAATCATCTTGAAATACTCCCTTTCACAACCGTTCATCGCTTCTATGTTTATCTTAACGAAATTGTCCGAAAAGAACAACAATTGGAAACATCTTTTATGAAATCGTTACCAATTTTTTCTATTACGCCATGACGTATGTGCTCCATATGCGCAAGTGGATTTAAATATTCTCTCCACGACGGAGCGCATCCGCGATTTCATCGATTTTGCGCAGACGATGATTGACACCTGATTTACTGACAACGCCAGTTGAAACCATTTCACCGAGCTCTTTTAATGTCACGTCCTGATATTCTACACGAAGACGTGCAATTTCCCGCAGTTTTTCCGGCAGCTGATCAAGCCCTACCGCATTATCGATATAGCGGATATTTTCCACTTGCCTCAATGCAGCGCCAATTGTTTTATTTAAGTTGGCCGTTTCACAGTTTACGATACGGTTTACACTGTTCCGCATATCTCTAATAATCCGAACATCTTCAAACTTCAGCATCGCCTGAACAGCACCGACTAAATTCATAAAATCCGAAATCTTCTCAGCTTCTTTTAAATACGTGACAAAGCCTTTTTTCCGTTCAATTGTTTTCGCATTTAGATCATAGCGGTTCATGAGCTCTGCCAACGCTTCCCCGTGCTCCTTATATAAAGAATAAATCTCCAAATGGTAGGAAGAGGTTTCCGGATTGTTTACCGAGCCTCCTGCCAAAAAGGCTCCACGTAAATAGGCACGGCGTTCATTTTCTTTCGGTATGATTGATTTGGCGATTGTATGATTAAACTCAAATGAATTTGAGACAATTTCTAAATCCGCAAGAATTTCCCGCGCACCTTCCCGTACACGGCATATATACACATTGTTCTTTTTAAGACGCATCTTCTTTCGAACAAGCAACTCTACATTATATGGATAAAGCTTTTTTACAATTGTATAAAGCCGACGTGCGATTGCCGCATTTTCTGTTTGTACGTCTAAGCTTAATTGGCGATTCGCAAAACTTAACGAACCGTTCATCCGTATAAGAGCAGAAACTTCTGCCTTTAAACTACTATCACCAGCTTCTACTTGCGTCAGTTCTTTCTTTGTTTCAGATGCAAATGACATGGATTCGCTCCCCCTTTCCTAGCAACCTATGTAGTGTTTGTTTCATACTACTATTCTTGCATCGTTTGTCTTTTCTTTACTGTATATTCAAAAAGCCATTCAGCGAGATTTACCGCATCATGACGTACTGTTCCATTTTCAATAAGCGCAATCTCTTTTGGAATAATATTAATGCCCATTTCTTGCAATCTTTCAATATCAAACTTAACAGGCTCAGCATTTTCCTCCCGATAATTTTCGTAAATCGAAGGAGGTAGCTCCTTTTCATTGATCAGTACCGATTCGATAAATGCTTCTCCCACATGCTCATGGATTGCTTCTATATGCTGTGAGGCAGTAAAGCTTCTCGTTTCACCTTGCTGTGTCATTAAATTTGCAATATAGATTTTTTCGCCTTTCGCACGAATAACCGCCTGCCCAATTCCTTTAACCAATAAATTCGGAATAATGCTCGTATAAAGGCTGCCAGGTCCAATCAAAATAAAATCTGCTCGTTCAATCGCATGAACTGCAGCAGGTAATGGTTTGAGGTTACTAGGCTCCAAGTATACCCGTTTAATCGGTGCATGGCCTGATGGAATTTTCGACTCGCCGATAATGTCCGATCCATCCGATAATTCGGCATGTAATGTAACCTTTTTATTGGCTGCCGGGATAACCTTTCCGTGCACATTGAGTACTTTGCTCATCTCAGCAATCGCATGGTTAAAATCACCTGTAATTTCCGTTAAAGCGGTCAACATTAAATTCCCGAGCGAATGTCCGCCTAAATCATTTGATTGGGAGAAGCGATATTGAAACATCTGCTCCACTAACGGCTCTACATCAGAAAGCGCGGCAATTACATTTCGCACATCTCCGGGCGGCGGGATATCATAGTCATCCCGCAAACGTCCGGAAGAGCCACCGTCATCTGCAACCGTAACGATGGCCGTAATATCAAAAGGATGCTGCTTTAAACCGCGTAATATTGTAGAAAGGCCTGTCCCCCCGCCAATTACGACGATTCTTGTTCTCTTTTTTTTCATCTCATCAATCCTTCCTATGATTGATATCTCTATGTGTAACGATGACTTGATCATTTTTTGCCAATAGCTTCCCGAAGTATTCAGCAAGTGTAACGGAGCGATGTTGCCCGCCCGTACAGCCGAAAGCGATGACAAGCTGTGATTTGCCTTCATTACGGTAATGAGGAATCATGAATGTGAACAAGTCAGTCAGTTTGGCAATTAGCTGTTGTGTTTCTTCTGTTGCTAGTACGTAAGAGGATACTTCTGTTTGTAGCCCTGTTTTATGTCGCAATTCTTCAACATAGTAAGGATTTTTCAAAAAGCGAACATCGAATACTAAATCTGCATCAATCGGCAGCCCATGCTTAAATCCAAATGACATAATGTTTAACGAAAACGTAGGACTGCTCATATTGCTGAATTCCTGGGCGATACGTTCACGTAATTCCCGTGGTTTTAACTGGGAGGTATTGACGATCGATTTGGCACGCCCTTTTACTTCAGAGAGCAGTTCGCGCTCCATTTGAATCCCTTCCAGCGGTAATCCCTGAGGTGCAAGCGGATGTGATCGGCGTGATTCTTTATAGCGCCGAACTAATGTGGCATCATCGGATTCCAAAAATAAAATACGGAGTAAAATATCTTCTTCGTCCAGTAGTGCGTCGAGCGATTCGATCAATGAGCCAAAAAATTCTCTCCCACGTAAATCCATAACAACTGCCATACGTGAAATCTTTTTTTCGGAATCCTTCATTAGCGCTAAAAAAGTAGTTAAAAGCTCCGGAGGTAAGTTATCTACACAGTAATAACCTAGATCCTCAAAACTTTGAACTGCAACCGTTTTGCCCGCCCCTGACATTCCTGTAATAATCACTAACTCATGTGTATAGCTCGAACTAGCCACTTATTTCATCTCCTCTAGTTTTGTTCCGTCGAGTTTTGAATTTTTTCGCTGATTAGCTCAAAATCCTCTGTATATTCAAATGTACCATATTGCGTACCTTGATTTAATGCTGCAAATAATAAATTCGTACGGTCACCTGCCGCCATCGGAAGATCCTTTAAACGTTCAATTTCATACCAGCTTAAAATGCCTTCCCGCGTTTCGACAAATGGTATTCCTTCAACATCAGTTGCGATAAATGTGTACAGCATCCACTCATCGACGACTGTATCTCCATTTTTGATAACCATTGTGTATACACCTTTTAAATGAACGTCTTTTGGTGTTAGATTCGTCTCTTCCTGAAATTCGCGTATAGCGGAGTCATAGATGGATTCTCCTGGCTCCATTTTCCCACCGGGTGCCACAAACCAGCCTCTTCTCGGTTTTTGCAGCAGTAACACTTGACCATCTTTAATAGCGAGTAAATTTGTAATACGTTGCATACACAACACCTCAACTTTTTCATTTAATGGGATAAGTGAATAACTAATATTTCACGAATTCCACATAAGTAAAGACACAATTTCGCTTTGTGCAGCGAATTGTGTTTTTCTAAAGCTTATTTCTATTATACCTTGTCCTATGCATTCCGTAAAAGCAAGCGTTTCATTTCTAAAGTCAACATTTGTGCCGGAAAGCCACAAAAAAAGAGGTTGCTTCAGCGCAAGCACGCTTGAAACAACCTTAGGATAAAAAAATAAGGGGGTTAAAACAAATTCCACTTTTAGTATACCCTTATTTTGTAACGATATGATTACATTTATATTAAAGAATTATTGATTTATCTTTTCTTTTATTTCTTCCACGTAATGTTGCGCTGATTGTGCTGCAATACTGCCGTCACCTGTAGCTGTTACAATTTGACGCAGCATTTTATCACGAACATCGCCCGCTGCATAAATACCCGGAATTGATGTTTCCATTTTCTCGTTTGTTACAATATAGCCTGCTTCATTTAAAATATTTAAAGAAGCAAATGGCGCTGTTAATGGAAGCATGCCGACATATACGAATACGCCATCTGCAGCCTCTTCCGTTTCAGAGCCGTCAACTGTTGAAACTAACGTCACTTTCCCTACTTTACCGTCAACTTCATGAATTTCTTTTACTGTTGTGTTCCAGATGAAGTCAATTTTTTCATTGGCAAATGCACGGTCCTGAATAATCTTTTGTGCGCGAAGTTTATCGCGACGGTGTACGATTGTTACTTTATCCGCAAAACGTGTTAAGTAAATACCTTCTTCAACTGCAGAGTCGCCCCCGCCGATTACGATTAGTTTCTTTTGTTTGAAGAATGCGCCATCACATACAGCACAATAACTTACACCGCGGCCGCCAAGCTCTGTTTCGCCAGGAATGCCTAGTTTTTTGTATTCCGCACCTGTTGTAATAATAATCGTGCGTGTTTTATATTGTTTTTTACCAGAAACGATAATTTTATATTCTTCACCATCGATGATTTCATTTACATCACCGTATGCATATTCAGCACCGAATTTTTTCGCATGCTCAAACATTTTTGTCGATAATTCCGGCCCTAAAATTGTATCAAAGCCTGGATAGTTTTCCACTGCTTCTGTATTAGCCATTTGTCCGCCGGGAATCCCACGTTCAATCATTAATGTTGATAAGTTGGCGCGCGATGCATATACCGCAGCAGTCATACCTGCTGGCCCTGCTCCGATAATGACTACATCATAAATTTTTTCTTCTGACATGAAGATCCTCCTCTTGCGTATACCTTTTCTATATTTTTATCGTATAAGATTGCTTGTATAAATACAAATATACTGCCTATTCAAAGTCCGACGGTACAAATTCATATAATTCATCATTGTATTTCGATAATGTTGCAGTTGAAATATTATATTTGCCCGCCACTGCTTTTTTCGTCACTTTGTTTTCCAGTGCTACATGGAACGAATATTCAACAGCAGCAGCCAGAGCCGCGCTGTTTTTAAACGAATAGCCTTGTTCGAATGCAATTTCCCCAAGTGCAAACCATGTACTTAACACTTGCGCGACCTCTAAAGAAATCGAATCATTTACTTCTGTAATCTGCTCAGCTACTTCCATAAAACGCAGGAATTGCTTTTCTTCCTTGCTGCCGTTACTGAAGTCATAGTCCAGTGCATATGCCAGGCAAAGTTTTTCGATAGCCGTAAAATTTGAGACATTTAAAATAGAAGGGTGAGCGACAATTTCCTGTTTATGTGCCGAACGCTTCAATAAAAACATGCCAAATAATCGGCTTGACTGGTGCTCATCTGTTAGTTGACGAATGATGAAGTCACGATGATTTTCCGCGGAATTTCGTAAAATAGAGCCTTCACCATTTGCCCACGGTTCCATCCCTTCTTTTGATGGATCCAACTGTATGAGCATTTTCCACGCTTCTTTAGCAATCGTTTCATGTCCTGAGAAGTAGGCTGACTGGGCAAGCCAGAAATAAAAGCCAGGCTCTCCATCATAACCTTTCTTACTCATAGAGCGCAGCCATTTATAGGCTTCTTCATACTGCCCGATTAACGCAAATGTCGCACCGAGCTTATAACGGTTTTCCCAATCGAACGGTTGGATTTTCTTCAATAAACCGACCAGTTCATTCAGCTCTTCACTGCTTTTTTCGTAATATGCAAAGACAGCCAAGTTGCAAAGTGCGTGAAGATTGCCTTGGTTTTCACGCAGCACTCGATATAGAAGTGCGCGTGCCTGTTCTGCCTCACCGACATAAAAATAGGCTAACGCCAGATTATTATACGCATTCCAAAGGTCTGGATACTCTTCAATGATTTGCTCCAGCATTTCGATTGCTGTTTTAAAATCGCCCTGCTCCATATGGCGGCGGGCTTTTTCCTGTGCCACATGCTTCGCCCCATCAAATTCATCCATGTCATCCATATCTTCGCCCACATAATCGACAAACTCCAATATTTCGGAGGCGTCTTCCGTATATGTGCCATTAGGTTCCATTTCTAAATATTGGGCTGCGTATTTTTGGGCATCAGCAATATGACCCATACAGCCTGACACTTCCGCCATCATAAAGATGATTTCGGATTCATTCGGCTCTAAACTATAGGCTGTGTGAATCAACTCATATGCATGCTCGAAATTTTGCAGTTCCATTTCAAGAATTCCGTACTGTAATAACACATGCGCGTCATCCGGACTTAAATCCGCCGCGCGCTTAATAAATTTATATGCTTTATCCATTTCGTCTCGTTCAATTGCCTTTAAAGCTTTATTGTAATAATAATCACCATTCGGAACAAACGACACGACATTAGTAACTTTTGTTTTTAAACGTTTATTTTCCAATAATATTCCTCCGAGTCATTCCGTTCAATACATTCTATATCATCAAATACGCAGGTCATTTGTTTGTAAACAAAGAAATAAGGAACGCACAGGTGTGGTCCCTTAATCAATTCTAACTATTATAGCATATCCGGCACATATGTACTAAAAACACGTCTGACAAAGCGGTGTTAATTTTCCAGTAGTTACTGCTTCTTTCCTTCATGGCGTTTTTGCAATACATCCAGCACTTCATATACATCGACTTTTTGCTCTTGAAGTAGAACTAATAAGTGATAAAGAAGATCTGCCGATTCCCATTTCACTTCTTCTACGTCACGGTTTTTCGCACCGATGACAACTTCTGTAGCTTCTTCGCCGACTTTTTTACAGATTTTATCGATTCCTTTATCGAATAAATATGTTGTGTACGCCCCTTCAGGCATATCGATTTCACGCTGTTTAATCACTTCTACTAGCTGCGGAAGAATCGCGACAGAACCTGGACGTTCGTTTTCTACCAAGCTTTCAGTAAAGCATGAAGTCGTTCCGTTATGACAAGCCGGGCCAGCTGGTATCACTTCAATAACGAGCGCATCCTTGTCACAGTCTGTTTTAATCGAAACTACTTTTTGCGTGTTGCCGCTCGTTTCCCCTTTATGCCAAAGCTCCTGACGAGAACGTGAATAGAACCATGTTTCATTCGTTTCAATCGTTTTTTGGAGTGACTCTTCGTTCATATAAGCTACTGTTAATACTTCTTTTGACTGTGCATCTTGTACTACGGCTGTAATTAAGCCTTGATCATTAAAATTTACGTTCATCGTACACGAACCCCTTTTTCTTTTAAGTAGCTTTTCACTTCTGCTATGCTTGTTTCTTTATAGTGGAAAATACTCGCTGCCAATGCGGCATCTGTATCAACATCTTGCAATACTGCACGGAAGTGTTCGGCATTCCCTGCTCCACCGCTAGCGATGACAGGTACAGTTACCGCATCACGTACCGCTTTCGTTAATTCTAGGTCAAAGCCTGATTTCTCGCCGTCTTGATTCATCGATGTAAGAAGAATTTCTCCTGCACCTAGTCGTACCGCTTCTTTCGCCCAATCGACTGCTGTCCATGTCGTTTTATTGCGGCCGCCATGAGTATATACCATCCATGTGCCGTCTTCTTCGCTGTACCTCGCATCGATTGCACAAACGATACATTGTGCCCCGAAGTGATCCGCACCTTCTTTTATGAGCTGCGGGCGTTCCAGTGCAGATGTGTTGACCGATACTTTATCGGCACCCGCACGTAAAATACGTTTCATATCATCGATCGTTCGGATTCCACCGCCTACTGTAAACGGAATCGCCAATGTTGCTGCCGTTTGACGGACAACATCGACCATCGTTTCCCGTCCTTCATGTGAAGCGGAAATATCGAGAAATACGAGCTCATCGGCGCCTTGCTCATCATAAAATTTAGCTAACTCGACAGGATCGCCTGCATCACGCAACTCTACAAACTGTACCCCTTTTACAACTCGTCCTTCTTTAACATCAAGACATGGAATAATTCGTTTTGTTAACATACGCCCTCTTTCACTCCCTGTGTCCAAGCCGTCAATAAATACACACCAAACGGCCCTGACTTTTCTGGATGGAACTGCATACCTGTAAAATTATCTTTTGCCACGATGCCCGGTACTTGTACGTGCTCATAATCAGCTGAGGCGATCAGCTCCATCTCATCGATGCCGCTCGCATAAAACGAGTGAACAAAGTAGACATGGCGTTCTTGCGGCAAGTCTTCTTTATCTAACCATTCTGGTGTTTGCTTTAATTTCAGCTCATTCCAGCCCATATGCGGTATGCGGGTAACATCAGTAAAGCGCTGAATACGTCCTTTGAAAATACCAAGACCTTTCGTTTGCTCCACCTCATCACTTTCCTCGAACAATAGCTGCATCCCAAGGCAAATGCCAAGCAGCGGCTTTTTCGTCTTTTTAATGAAATCGATGAACCCCGTTTCTTCCAGGCGCTTCATCGCATCCGGAAATGCACCTACACCCGGCAGTACATAAGCATCCGCCGCTTCCAGCTGTTCAATATTACTTGAAACAATTACTTGTACATCCAATCGCTTTAATGCCTGCTCGACACTAAACAGATTGCCCATTCCATAATCAATTACACCTATTTTCACGTTAACAGCCCCTTTGTTGATGGCACACCTTTTACACGTGGGTCGATCTCTACCGCTGCATCCAATGCACGTGCCGTTGCTTTAAAAATCGCTTCAATAATATGGTGTGTATTATGGCCATAAGGAACGATGACATGCAGGTTAATGCGGGCTTCCAGTGCAAACTTCCATAAAAATTCATGGACAAGCTCTGTATCAAAGTTCCCTACTTTCGCATTGAGCTCCGGTGTAACGCGATATTCCAAATGCGGACGGTTTGAGCAGTCAACGACAACTTGTGCTAACGCGTCATCCATCGGTACAAATGCAGTACCGTAGCGTTTAATTCCTTTTTTATCACCTAACGCTTCACGGAATGCTTGTCCTAACACAATTCCGATATCTTCTGTCGTATGGTGATCATCAATCCATGTATCCCCATCGGCCAGTATTTTGCCGTCAAACAATCCATGCTTTATAAATAAATCGAGCATATGGTCCATAAAGCCAACACCTGTTTTAATGTCGGCTTGACCTGTACCGTCCAAGTTGAGCTCTACTTTAATTTTTGTTTCATTTGTATCGCGTTCGATTTTTGAAAAACGTGTCATTATTCTTCTCCTTTATCCCAGCCGCGCGATTCTACCGCTCTTGCATGTCCTTCCAACCCTTCCAGTCGTGCAAGACGCGCAATCTTCGGCGCATTTTGTTGCCAAGTTTTTTCGCTATAATAAACAACGCTCGTGCGTTTAATAAAATCATCGACATTTAAGCCACTTGCAAAGCGCGCTGTTGAGTTTGTCGGTAATACGTGGTTCGTGCCTGCAAAGTAATCCCCTACCGGCTCCGAACTATAGCGGCCGATAAAAATCGCACCCGCATGCGTAATCATTTTCGAAACCTTTTCAGCATTTTCTGTAATGACTTCCAAATGTTCAGGTGCCAATGAATTGACAGCACGTACAGCATCCTTCATAGATTCTGCTACGTAAATATGACCGAAGTTTTCAATCGATTTTCGCGCAATCGCCTGTCGCGGTAATTTTGACAATTGAATCTCGACTTGATCTGCCACTGCATCTGCCAAATCATCACTTGTTGTGATCAAAACAGCACATGCTAATGCATCATGCTCTGCCTGTGATAGAAGATCTGCAGCAATTTCATCGGCATAGGCACTTTCATCCGCTAAAATACAAATTTCAGATGGACCGGCAATCATATCAATGGCCACCTCACCGAATACTTCACGCTTTGCCAATGCTACAAATATATTTCCCGGACCTGTAATTTTATCGACAGGGGCAATCGTTTCCGTTCCGTATGCTAGTGCTGCAATCGCCTGTGCACCGCCTACTTTATAAATTTCCGTCACACCTAAAATATGGGCCGCAACAAGTACAGCGTCCGGCAATTTCCCGTCATTTCCTGCAGGTGAAGTAATGACAATGCGTTTCACTCCCGCAACTTGTGCCGGGATGACATTCATTAATACAGAAGATGGATAAGCTGCTGATCCGCCAGGTACATATAACCCTACTGCATCAAGCGGTGTAATTCGTTGCCCTAAATACGAACCGTCTTCTAACGGCAACTGGAAGCCCGTACGTTTTTGTTTATCATGATAACGATAAATATTATCTGCTGCTTCTTGTAAATCGCCGTATAATTGCGGATCAAAACTTTTAACCGCTTCGATGATTTCACATTCGGCTACGCGTAAGTTTTCAGGCGCAAAACCGTCCCATTTTTCACTATAATATTTAATCGCCGCATCACCTTTCGTACGTACATCCTGAATGACTTCACGTACCGTTTGCAGCTGTTGTTCATTGCCTTGCTCGAGTTGGCGTTTTAAAGAAATATCGTTCTCCAAAATTGTTATTTTCATCTCATTGGCCCCTCTTATTTCACACATTTTTTCAAGCGTGTCACTAAATCTTGAATGCGGTCACTTTTCATGCGATAGCTTACAGGATTGGCGATTAAACGGGATGAAACTTCGGCAATATGCTCATATTCCACTAAGCCGTTTTCCTTCAATGTACGTCCCGTTGAAACGATGTCGACAATACGATCCGCAAGACCAATCATCGGTGCCAGTTCAATCGATCCGTTCAGCTCAATAATCTCAACCTGCTCGCCGATTCCTTTATAATACTTCATCGCAATATTCGGATATTTCGTCGCAATGCGCGGCGCAATCTCGTTAATTGTTGTATTCGGCAAACCCGCTGAAGCAATATAGCATTCGCTAATTTTTAAATCGAGCAGCTCATGGACAGTTCGGCGCTGCTCCAGTAAAACATCTTTACCCGCAATTCCGATATCTGCCACCCCATGCTCGACATAAACCGGTACGTCCATCGGTTTCGCTAAAATAAAGCTAATGTTTTCCTCAGGTATTTCAATCATGAGTTTACGTGACATTTCCACTTCTTCAGGAAGGTTAAAGCCAGCCTCAAGCAACATTTCATAAGCTTCTTCAAAAATACGGCCTTTTGGCATCGCAATTGTTAGCTGTGTCATTTGTTTATGCCTCCCTGCTATTGTATTCATTAATTATTTTAAAGTGTGCTTTTAATGCCTCGATATTTTCGATGCCTTCATAGGATTGGAATGTCACTTGCTTTCCTTGTGCGCGCAACTGTTGTACTGCCTCCAGTGCTTCAGCAAAACGCTCTGCCGTGAACAATACAAGTACTTCATCTTTTTCAACTTTGATTTTTGGCATTGCTTCAAAGACACGGTCAACGCGTAATCCAAAGCCTGTTGCCCCAACTTGTGAGCCAAAGTGCTGCATTAAGCCGTCATAACGTCCGCCATTTCCTAACGGGAACCCACTGCCTGAAGCAAACACTTCAAATAACATTCCTGTGTAATAACTCATATGGCTTGATAATGTAAAATCAAATGCGATGTACTCTTCATAACCGGCAGCATCCAAAATTCTGGCCAAGTTTCGCATATATTCCAGCGCATCATTTTTGCGCACATATTTTTCAATTGCTTCAATAGAAGGTAGGCTGATTGCATCTGCAATATAGGCTAACAGCGCATCGGATTTTGTTTTCGGTAAATCAAATGCCAGTACGGCTTCTTCAAACCCGACAAAATTTCGTTGAACGAGAAGATCATTTAAATCATCTGCCTGTGCATCACTTTCTGTATAGTCCTTTAAAATGCAGCTCAATACACCTGCATGTCCAATTGTTACTTTGAAATCTGTAATTTGATACGCCTTTACTAAATCGATTGCCGTCATGATGACTTCCGCATCGGCATACACAGAATTGTCGCCGATCAGTTCGATTCCCATTTGATCAAATTCAGCCGGGCGTCCCCCTTCACGCTGCTGCGCACGGAATACATTGGCAAAATAGGCAAGACGTTGCGGTATTTTCTCTTTCAGTAATTTCGAAGTCGCAACACGGGCAATCGGTGTTGTCATATCAGGTCGTAGTACAAGCGTATTCCCTTGGCTGTCCACCAATTTAAAAAGTCGGGCATCGGAAATTGCAGATGCTTTCCCGACCGTATCATAATATTCTACAGATGGTGTTTTAATTAATTCATAGCCGCGTTCACGCAGCAGTGCTCGACCTGTCGTGCGGATTAATTCTAGTTTTTCATAGATTTCCGGTAACGTATCACGCATTCCAAGTGGCTTTTCAAACATTTTAATCGATGACATTTTCACACATCCTAATTTTTATACTTGGTAAAAGTCTGTATACTACACTTTAGTATACTAGAGTGTTAAATCACTAGTGTATGAAAGTATTTTACTGCTACTTATGTTTGTAGTCAATGGATTCATACAAATATTTAGTTAATTTAATTTTCTGATATATTTTTATATTATACATCATATTTTGGCAATTTAAGTTTACTGGCGGAAAAGACATAAAAAATATCCATCTCTCCTTTAAGAAAAATGGATATTCTATAATCAATTTTGCCAAACCGGCTTGTCATTCATTTTTCGTTCTGCCATTTGTTCCGCGGTAAAAATAATGCGCATCGGGTTGCCGCCTGCCATTGCGCCAGCTGGTACGTCTTTATGAACCAATGTCGCGGCAGAAACGATTGCACCGTCTCCAATTTTCACACCCGGTAAAATGGTTGAGTTTGCACCAACCATCACATTGCTGCCAATTTCGACATCACCTAACCGGTATTCTTCGATTAAATATTCATGTGCTAAAATGGTCGTATTAAAGCCAATGATCGAATTATCACCAACTGAAATGCGTTCTGGAAACATGGAATCAGGCATTACCATCAATGCCAAGGATGTCTGCTTGCCGATTTTCATTTTTAAAAACGAGCGGTACAGCCAGTTTTTCCAGGCCATAACTGGAGTAACCCGTCCAATTTGAATAACAATAAAACATTTCATTACTTTCCAAAAGGAAACGGTATTATAAACTTTCCATAATGAATTCGCACCTTGAACTTTGTAGCGTTCTGTTCTGCGCATGCCTACTCCCCTTTCACAATTTCCAATAAATCACGCATATGATGAAGCATATAGGTTGGCTCATAGGACATTAAATAATCGACACCTTTAGCAGACCACGCAACCCCCGCTGTTCGGACACCTGCATTTTGTCCGCCCTCAATATCATGTGAATTGTCGCCAATCATGATCGCTTCCTCTTTTTCAATACCTAGCTTTTGCAATGCTAAAAGAACCGGTTCCGGATGTGGTTTCACATGCTCCACGTCATCTAACCCGACGATAACATCAAAGAACTGTTCCGCACAAAGCACTTTTAAACCACGGGCAAGACTTTCTCTGCTCTTCGTTGAAACAATCGCCATTTTGACCCCTAATTTATGGAGCTCTTCCAATGTTTCGACTACTGCATCATAGCTTGTTACTAAACGGTCATGGTTGATGGCGTTCCACTCTTTATATTTCCCGATCATAACATCGGTTTCACCAGGTGTTAATTCGTCAAACGTCTGTTTTAATGACGGACCAATGAATCTTAGGCAGTCTTCTGTCGAATATTGCCCGGGAAATTTTTCGTCAAAAATATACATGAATGTCTGGATGATTAAATCGTTTGTATTTAATAATGTGCCGTCAAAATCAAACAGCAATGCTTTTGTTTTCATACTGAAGAATGCTCCCTTTTAAAAAACCGCTCGCACTAATGCAAACGGTGTTAACTAGTATTTCCCTAAATGGCGGTAATTTTTATTTCAAGAATTATTTCCCTACTTAATAGGGGGTTGATTTCCATTTCAGGTCGGACGCTTTCCGCGGGCACGGCCTTACACGAACGTCTCAGGCGTCGGTGCTCCTGCCGCTTCGCTTTCGTCGCAAAATAAATTTTGCTGTTCCCGCAGGAGTCGCCTCCCCTCGATTCCAATCAACCAGCTTTTTTATTTATTTCGCTTACTTACTTAACTTCTAACAAAAATTACTTCTTCTTGCTCTTCTTATTTTTATTATTATTTTTCGTCGCAGCAGGTTTTTCCTCATCTAAATAGTGGATAACCGGTTTTACTTTCATACGGCGATAAACAATGGCAATAATACCGACCGTAATACCGATGATTGAAACAACTTGAGCAGAGCGCAAATCGCCCACTAAGTATAAGCTATCTGTTCGTAAGCCTTCGATGTAGAAACGTCCGATTGAATACCAGATTAAATAGAAGAAAAACATTTCGCCGCGTCGCCAGTTTAATTTACGGGCAAACAGCAAAATGACTAAACCGACTACATTCCATAATGATTCATACAAAAAAGTCGGATGTACATAGTTCCCATCTTCACTAATGTACATTTGTTCGATCAGCCAATTCGGTAAAAACAAGCCTTCCAAAAATTCTCGTGATACAGGGCCGCCATAAGCTTCCTGATTTACGAAATTGCCCCATCGCCCAATAATTTGACCAACGAGAATACTTGGTGCCGCAATATCGGCCAGTTTCAAGAAGCTCACTTTACGCTTTTTCGTAAATATGTATGCTGTAATAAACGCACCGATTAATGCACCATGGATCGCAATACCGCCATTCCAAATTTGAATGATACTACCCGGATGTTGACTATAGTAGTCCCACTTCATCACAACGTAATATACGCGGGCTGAAAGGATTGAAATCGGAATCGCCCAAATGAGCAGATCGGCGAAAAACTCCGGATCTAATCCACGGCGGACCGACTCTTTTTGTGCGAGAAAATAGGCAACGACAATACCGAGCCCGATAATGATTCCGTACCAGTTCACCGGTATTGGTCCTAAGTGGAATGCCACCGGATTAATTGCTAATAAATTTGTAACCATAAACTTCTCCCTTCAACTACATATTAATAATCGTCTATTTCATCATTTGGAACAAGCATATCGTCCAGACGACGTGAAAATTCCTCAGCTGCATTGACTCCCATTTTCTTCAGACGGTAATTCATCGCAGCTACTTCGATAATTACTGATACATTTCGACCAGGCTGTACTGGAATTGTCAGCTTCGTTACTTCTGAATCAATAATTTTCATTTTCTCCTCATCCAGCCCTAGACGATCATAAAACTTATCCGGATCCCAATTTTCAAGCTCTATTATCAAAGTAATACGCTTGTATGGACGCACCGCACTTGCACCGAACAATGTCATAATATCGATAATGCCGATACCGCGAATTTCCAGCAGATGTTCCAATAATGGAGGCGGGAATCCAACAAGCATGTTTTCGCCTTCCTGACGAATTTCCACACTATCATCTGCCACTAACCGATGCCCTTTTTTCACAAGCTCGAGTGCCGTCTCACTTTTCCCGACACCACTTTTACCAATGATAAGTACACCAATTCCATAAACATCAACGAGAACCCCATGAATGGCAGTTGTTGGCGCAAGCTTGCTTTCCAAAAAGTTCGTCAACCGGCTTGAAAATCTAGTCGTCGTCAGCTTTGTCACGAGCACAGGGACATGATTTTCATTCGATGCATCAATCAGTTCCTGAGGCACGTCCAAATCGCGCGAAATAATAATCGCTGGTGTTTCATCCGAACAAAGCTGCTTCATCCGGCTTCTTTTTTCCTCTTCAGGCAACATTTCGAAAAATGAGAGCTCTGTTTTACCTAACAGCTGAACACGATCAGCTGGATAATGTGTAAAATAGCCGGCCATTTCCAAACCTGGGCGGGATATATCACTCGTCGTTATGTATCGCCCAACTCCGGCTTCCCCACTGACTAGCTCCAAATTAAACTTTTCCATAACATCTTTCGCAATTACTTGAATCATAAATTTGGTACGCTCCTATCTTCTAGCATCTCCACTGTATTTTATCATGTCTATCCCATTTCCAATATATAACGCGCTTAGTTTTTTAAATTATCAATCACATCATTTAGCAATTCGCTGAAAAGGTAAAAAAAGATGAAGCGAAAAAAGCTCCATCTTTTTTATGTATACACTACTTTAATGTTGATAAATACTCTGCAGCCGCTTCCGCTTTTTCGCCTTTTACAATCCCAGGAGGCATACGGTCTTTACCATTTAAAATAATATCCAAAATCTCTTCTTCCGAATATTTTGCCCCTAATTGATTTAATGCCGGTGCACTGCCGCCTTGTAATTGACCGCCATGGCATGTTGCGCATGATTGCTGAACGACATTTTTACCATCGATTTCAGCTGTTTCGCCGTTTGTAGCCGTATCGTCTCCACCACATGCAGCAAGAAAAATTGCCGAGCCGAAAACTAATGTAAGTAAACTCTTTTTCATTCTGAACCCCTCCAAAAATGAACTACTATTCCACTAACCATTATAACAAACTTATACTTTTTTGAAACCTTCCCCTAGCACTTCATATGCATCCGAAACGATGACAAATGCTTGAGGATCCACGGTTTTTAACACTTGTTTCAACCTTGTGAACTCTGTTTGATAAACTACGACCATTAAAACCGGGCGCTCCTCACCCGTATACCCTCCAAATGCAGGAAGTCTTGTAATCCCGCGATTGATCTCTTTATAAATCGCATCGCGCACTTCTGTTTCTTTTTGTGAAATAATGTAAACCATTTTAGATTGGCTAAAACCAAGTTGCACAATATCAATCGTTTTTGTCGTGACATATAGGCCGATTAACGCATACAGTCCTTTTTCAAGGTCAAACACAATTGCTGCACTTACCGCAATGAGGCCATCGATTAACAGCACGCTTGTCCCTAATGTTAAACCTGTATACTTCGTAATAATTTGGGCAAGCAAATCCGTCCCACCAGTTGAAGCATTCCCTTTAAAAACAAGACCTATCCCTAAACCTACAACAATCCCGCCAAAAATAGCCCCTAATAACGGATTCAGCGTCCATGGATCCCAGCTCTCCGTTAATATAACGAAAAAAGGAAGGGCAATCGTACCAATAAAGGATTTAATCCCGAATTTTTTTCCTAGTACAAGCACGCCTGCTATAAATAAAGGAATATTGAATGCATATTGAACAATCCCGGCATTCCATCCGAACATTCCATGCAAGATCGTACTGATCCCGCTTACTCCGCCGGATGCGACTTGGTTTGGAAATAGAAACACATTAAAGCCAAACGCAATGATTGCTGCACCGACAATAACAAATACATATTCCATTACACTGTTTTTCACTGAACTCTGTGAGCTATATGTCATACAAATCCTCGCTTCTTTTGTAAATTCCATTGAATTATAACAAATCCTACATAAAATGAGAACTTCATCAAACTAAAGGAAAAGCGCCCTACAAAAGGACGCCTTCTTTATTACTTTTATTGGATTATTAGTGCCTCATCTACCCATGCTTTCACTTCTTCATACATCGGCAAAAGCCCTTCGACCGGTATGTTTAATTTACGAGATAATGGAATAATACTTTCCCAGTCCAATTTGCTTAAAGCCGTCCCAAATTGTAAATACGGCGTCATTTCCGTATGTTCACCAGAGATTGTTTCCAAAATCGTTTCCGATAGCGGCAACTGCGAAACAATTGCATTCATCGGCCGTTTTAATAAAGAATCAATCAATGAAAACAGACCAACTAAAAAATATTCCGAGAAATTCTTTTTGTAGTTACGACGGGCAACTTTCTCACAGACTTTTGCTCTGAACAACGATGCATACATTAACTCCTGAAACACATCATTATTTCGATTCACGTCCGATTCCCGCATCGCCAGTAAATAAATCCATCTCCGCAATTCCGTTAACCCTAGTAATAATATGGCCTGTTTAATCGAGCGGACTTTCGTTTTCGAACGTCTCGATGAACCATTGATTAATTTGAGCAACCGGTACGATAATGAAATTTCCCGTTCAATATGATTCGCCAATACATCGATATTGGCCTCATCTTCCCGCAACAACGAGATAATCTGAAAATATTGAAACAGATTTGCCGGTATGTCTGTCGCTGTCAGTATTTGCGGCTTTTCAAAAAAATAGCCTTGAAATAAAGAATAGCCCGATTGTTTAGCAATATTATACTGCTCACGCGTCTCTACTTTTTCTGCCAATAGCTTAATATGAGGAAATTTCGATTTAATTGTATTTTCAATTGCAGTTCTCTCATGTTCACCACTATGTAAAAAATCGATTTTTATATAATCGATTTGCGGAAAGAGTTCATCATAGATCAAAACTTCATCATTAATGACAAAATCATCAAGCGCAATTTTATTTCCCGCATTTTTTAATTGTTTGAGCCGTTCGATCAATTCCATTGTAATCGGAATATTTTCCAATATTTCAATGACAATTTGTTCGGGTTCAATAACGTCTATTGAATCCTGCATAATCAGGTTTCCCGTAAAGTTAATGAAAGATGGCTTTCCATTGGCCAGCTCCTTAATGCCAATCGAAAGAAATGAATTAATGATCAGCTCAACGGTTGCTTTATCTGCATCAATATTCGGAAACTGGTTGGTGTAATTATTTCGATACAACAACTCATATGCTACGATTTCTTCATGTTTGTTAAATATAGGTTGTCGCCCAACAAATACTTCCATTTTGTAATTTCCCCAATACTCGTTTATTTTCTCTCTAATTATTATGGAAATTGCTGTTATTTTACAATTTTCCAATGTACTATAAAACTAGATTAACAAAATTCAAGGAGGCAGTAAATGTGAACACTGTAAAATATGAGCAAAAAGACTTTATTGCATATGTAACACTTGATCGCCCCGATATGTTAAACGCCTTTAATTATGAAATGCTGGAACAATTACGCAATGTCATGGAATCCATTCAAATCCACCCTGACATTCGTCTTGTCATTATTACAGGTTCCGGTGATAAAGCCTTTTCAGTTGGTGCGGATTTAAAAGAACGTAAAACATTGCCGGATACACTTGTAAAACGCAACTTAAACCGGTTCGGGGAAGTATTCACACTTATTGAGCAATTACCGCAACCGACGATTTGTGTACTAAATGGCTATGCCTTCGGCGGCGGACTTGAGCTTGCACTTGCCTGTGATTTCCGTATCGCTGCTGATACAGTTTCACTTGGCTTAACGGAAACAGGCTTAGGCATCATCCCGGGTGCAGGCGGAACACAGCGACTGCCGCGCTTAATCGGCGAAGCGAAAGCATTGGAGCTAATTTTGACAGCAAAGCGGATGACTGCGCATGAAGCACTTGACTATGGGGTTGTTACAAAAGTGGCACCTGTCGAAAGTTTACATGAAGTGACGGCCGACTTTGCCGCACTTATTTTAAGAAATGCGCCGATTGCGATACAGCAGGCTAAATTTGCTGTAAAACAAGGGATGAAAACAGATATTCAAACAGGTCTCCAAATTGAACGAAAAGCATATGAACTGACAATTCCTACCGAAGACCGGATTGAAGCACTGAATGCCTTTGCTGAAAAAAGGCCACCTCAGTTTAAAGGTAGATAAACCCACTCATATAAATAGGGTGCCCACCAATGGGACACCCTGTTTGTATTTTATAAATATTTCTCAAACCAGCCTGTAATTTGCTCAAGTCGTTCTAATCGTAAGTTCGGGATACCTGTACGTGATAAGTTGTGGTCACATTCAGGGAAACGGACGAAACCGACCTCTTTGCCCATGCTCTTAAGCGTAATATAAAGTTGCTCAGCCTGCTCAATCGGGCAGCGGAAATCACGTTCACTGTGTAAAATAAGCAGCGGTGTTTCCACATTAGCCGCATATTTTAATGGTGAATGGTGCCACAGTTTTTCCACATCATTCATATCTGCGAGCATTTGCCATTCCGAGAAATAATAACCGATATCCGATACGCCGTAGAAGCTAATCCAGTTTGAGATTGAACGTTGGGTAACAGCTGCTTTAAAGCGGTTCGTATGACCAACAACCCAGTTCGTCATAAAGCCGCCATAGCTTCCGCCAGTAATCCCTAAACGCGACTCATCAATCCATGAATAATTTTCGAGTGCATAATCAACACCAGCCATGATATCTTCGTAGTCTCCATCACCATAATTACCGCGCACACCATCAACAAATTCCTGGCTGTAGCCATGACTGCCTCGTGGGTTCACATAAAGCACACCATACCCTTTCGCCGCCAATAGCTGCATCTCATGGAAAAACGTATTCGCATATAAAGTATGCGGTCCGCCGTGTACTTCAACAATTAATGGATATTTTCCCCCTTCTGTATACTGTGCAGGCTTCATAATCCAGCCATGTACAGTCAAACCGTCTTTTGATGTATACGAAATCGCTTCCGGTTCTGACAGCGTAGTCTCATTTAAAAACTTTTCGTTAAATGTTGTTAACTGCTTGCGCTCACCTGTTGTAATATCAAAGTCAAACAGCTCCCCAGGGAATGTCCCATTGGATACCGTCAATAATGCACGGTTGCCGTTTTTAAAGATTGCATAGCCATATACATGCTCATTTTCAGGTGACGCAGGATAAAGTGCACCCTCTAACGTTGCATAATATAAGCGAATATCCCCTTGTGTAGATACTTGGAAATACAAATCATTGTTTTCCGTCCACATTACAGATGGAGCCGATACACCTTGCTGAATGTCTGCAACACCATAATCACCAACCGGCAAGTCCAGCATCTCTGTCAGCTTTTGTGTTGTTTTCGTTTCTGTATCATAAATATAGACATGGCCATGTGTTGCATTTCTGAATGTATGATCCGAACCGCCAAATGCAATATAACGGTCATCGAATGAAAACTCAGCACCACCAAAGTAGCCATCTTCCTCAATTAGTACCGTTTCTTCTTTCGTGTCTACATCTACTAGGTAAAGCGGTGTACGGAATACATTATCCGTATTTTCTTCACGATTCACACCGATCACCAATGTTTTCCCGTCATGTGAAATGCCTTGTAGACTATGTGAATAATTTCCTACTGTAAAAGTATTCACTTCTTTTGTTGCCAAATCTACAGCAGCAATTTGTGAATAGCGGTCCTGCTTTAATAACCCGACACTATCTGCTTTGTATTTCATTTTGTCGACGACATAGGCTTTCGGGAATTTCGTATCTTCTTTTTCTTCCTCTTTCGTAATGTCTAACCCTTTTTTAACTGTGCTTGTGATCCAAACTTTCTCACCACAAGGACTCCATAAAAATGAATTGACGCCATTTGGAAGTGTCGTAATTTCCTGTGCTTCCCCGCCACGGCGGTTTAATATGTATAGTTGCTGTTTTTCATTGCGTTTTACTAAAAATGCGACTTGTTTGCCGTCTGTTGACCACTGTGGGCTTGAGACACGTTCATTACCGTAAGTCCATTGCGTTATTTCCCCTGATTCCAGGTCAATGTGGAACAGATGGGCATTGTAATTATTCTCTTTTTCATTAATCTGTGTACGAATAAATACCGCCTCTTGCTCATTTGGCGCAAGTACCGGGTTTGCAATGGATTGAATTTCGAATAAGCTTTCTTTTGTCATATACTTTGTCATTAAAACACCTCTTCATTTATTTCGATTCCCGTAACAACAATGTACCATCTTTTATTTGAAATTTCAAAATATAACTCAAAAAATGTATTAAGATATTGCTTTATCTATACAACGTTATAAGTCCTATAGTTTTTAATAGAAAAATTAACTTTGTGCGTAGAAACGGCGCCTACCACGTAAGCGCCGACTATAGAGCGTAACGGTTTAGAGATGGCACTTTTGATTTGGCGGGAGTCCCAAGCCGCAATAATAGCAGCAGTAAAGGTGCGACGTTTACGGCGTGCCTTTACTGCTGCTATGCGGCCCCCGCCAAAAACAACCCGGAACATTATAAGAAGCCTTATGAGAACAATCACTAAACTAATAACTATCCCCCTTATAAGAAGACATATACCAATGAGTATGTAAGGCCCATTGCAAAGGGATGGCGCCTTCTTCTATTTTCCTAATTTTAAAAAACACCCGCCACAAAGCATGGCAGGTGCTGGAATATTATGTTCTTGCTATTTCTTTTAGAGAACGGCGCAGAATTTTGCCTGTTGTGTTTTTTGGCAGCTCGTCCAAAATTTCGATGACAGTCGGTACTTTGTATTTCACAATACGGTCTGCACAAAATTCGCGAATTGCTTCTACTGTTAATGAAGGATCCTTCAAAACAACATAGGCATGTACCGCTTCACCAAAGTCCAAATCCGGGAAGCCTACTACTGCTGCTTCCACAATCCCTTCATGTGAGAACAATACTTCTTCTACTTCACGTGGGTAAACATTGTAACCGCCTACAATTATCATATCCTTTTTGCGGTCGACGATGTAGAAGTAACCTTCCTCGTCTTTTCTTGCCAAGTCACCTGTATATAACCAGCCGTCACGAATCGCTACAGCAGTTTCTTCCGGCATGTTGTAATAGCCTTTCATGACATTCGGTCCGCGTACGATCAGCTCGCCTACTTCCCCAACGCCCACTTCCTCCCCATTTTCATCGACCACTTTATTTTCAACATTGCTGATCGATTGTCCGATTGAGCCTGGTTTACGCTCACGGTCTGTAGGGTTGAAGCAAGTAACAGGTGAAGCTTCAGATAATCCGTACCCTTCAGAAATTCGTACTTTGAACTTTTGCTCAAAGTTATGTAGCAATGAAACAGGTAATGAAGCACCACCTGAAATCGCTAAACGAATTGTTGAGAATGCAGCAACATTCGCTTTGTCATATTGATAAAGGAAATTGTACATTGTCGGAACACCCGCAAATACTGTTGCTTTATACGTCGAAATTAACTCGAAAATTTCTCCCGGACTAAAGCGTGGCGCTAATAAGATCGTTGCACCTCGTGTTAACGGTGAATTGACAACGACCGTTAATGCAAAGACGTGGAAAACCGGCAATGTTGCCACAATACGATCTTCTGATGTCATTTTTAAGTAATCGCCAATATCTCTTGCATTGGAGAATAAATTATTATGTGTCAGCATGGCACCTTTCGGATGACCGGTCGTACCGGAAGTATATAAAATTATCGCCGTATCATCAGGCGCTACTTCTACTGGATCCGTTGTACGTGCTGTTGTTGCTAATACTTGTGAAAACAGCTTCGTTTTTTCTTTCGCCCCATCTGAAAGCGCGGCATACTTTTCACCGATGTCTTCAGTCGTTTCGCAAATGATATATTGTTCTACTTGTGGGAATCTATGCACCCCTGCCTCCACAAGCGGTAATAGTAAATCAAGTGCGATAACAACTTTTACATCACCATTTTGTATGATGTATGAAATTTCATCTGCTGTATAGATTGGATTAATCGGAATTGCCACAGCACCAATACGCATTGACGCGTATAAACTGATGATGAAATGCGGTGTATTACCTAATAGAAACGCGATATGATCGCCTTTTTTTACACCTAAATCTTCCAAAGCAGCTGCAAATCGTGCAACAGATTGCTCCAATTCACCGTAAGATGTGCCTTTACCTAAAAAGTAGTACGCTGTTTTTTCTGGTTGTTCGAAAGCTTGTTGTCTTACCTTTTCAACTAAATTCAATACACCCATCCCCCTATTGCGTAAAATGAAAAAATATTCACTCTATTAGCATTATAGAATAAGTATATTAATAAAACAATATGAAAATCTCGCTTATTCACAAATATTGTACTAAAATCATTTTTTCTCTATTTAAACTCACCCGCGCACATGTGAAATATAACGCCAGCGAATTAAGAAAAAGTAAACAATTTGAATAAGGGCAAACATTGTAAATGAAAATACGACCTCTTTTACAATCGATAAATTCATTACATCATTCAATACGGTTTGCACAACATAGAACGCAAATGCACTATGTACAAAGGCTAAACCCCACGGCAGGAAAAATTGAATCATTAAATTTCTCGTAATAAGGCGTTTCAGTTCTTTTCCGCTCAACCCTACTTTAACGAGCATATCAAACTGTTTTTTCTCTCGGTCCAAGTTGGCATAGATTTTGAAATAAACGAAACTTCCGGACGCAAGTAGAAATACAGCTACTACTAATATACCGATGAGTGTTAATAAAGAATACGTAGCTAATATATAAGAATAATTTAATCCGGCATTTTCAAAATAAAACGGTAACGTATATTCTTTGTTGATCAGATAATCGCGGGCGACCATCTGCTGAATATCGATTCCGATATTTTCCGTTTCGGTCCAGTTAGGGATATCAAATGTAAATAAATGATAGCCAGGCTCAACATATGGCGACATTTCAAACTCATTTGTCAATTTTTCAAAGTCTTCATCACTAATGATAATGGAGTTGCTGCTAATAATAGCCGTCGGGAAAAACATTTTCGGATATACACTGTTAATCGTCAGGTCCACATTATTTTCCTTTAGCACCGTCTTTACTTCCGTTTTCTCCAGCTTTTCAATCGAATCTTCCGAATAAGGGATGAACATTGCTTCCCCGCTTTTTAAATTCACAAGCGGGTATTTGTACGAAAACAGCAGATGGTTAATATCCGTTTCTCGGAAAACTTCCACCGGATTTGATGTATACGATGATGTTTGGCGCATGACCGTAAAGCGTGTCATATGATAACTGATTCCATTAAATTCAAGCTCATCAATGACGGATAAAATATGTTCAATTTCATAAGGATTATCCATTTCCCCTTTATAGAGGAGGCCGATTGGATTGATCTTGTCATATTGTGATGTATAGGAAGACATCGCCGATAAAACGCCGACCGTTAAAAAGGCAAGTGTCGAGACGAGTGTCACAATGAAAAACATGCGTGAGTTGAAACGTAAAATCTGCACTTGTTCAGCAATCGCCAGCATGCGTGCCTTTTTCCAGTAAAACTGCTTTCGCCCCTTCAACCGGTCAATAATATAAAGCGTTGTATCCGTAAAGAAATAATAAGTTCCCAATGTCACGAAAACAGGGATCAATAATGTATACGAAAAAATAGATGACTTCGTTGTAATAAGTGCAAGACCGTATCCGCATAAAATAAGGATGATTCCTAAAATGGCATTACGCTTTGAATAGGTTACAGCAGCATCGACAAACTTCGGGCCTCTGATAAAGTTCCGTATTTTAATGTCCGGAGTAAACAGGGTACTCAACGTCGAGATGACAACAAATGCGCTTAAATAAACGAATAATGTCAGCACAAACGGCTCCCATGATAAATAGAGCGGCAATGCATTTAAGTTTAAAATTTCACGGACAATCATAAAGAAAAATTTTGAAAATGCAAATCCAAAAACAATACCAGAAATACAGGAGAAAATGCCAATTGTCATTGTTTCGATGATGATCAGTTTTCCAAGCTGATTCCGGTCCATGCCAAGATGAAGCAATATCGCAAACTCTTTAGATCGCGCTTCCAAAAAGGCACGCATTGAGTAAAAAATAAAAAACCATGAAAACAGCACAAGTACGATTTCAGCAAAAACCATTCCGGCTATCGATACTTCCCCTAAAAAACCGCGTTCAATTTCAGGATGGAACATGAGCATCGAATAAATAAAGAACACAAAAACACTAAAAAAGCTGGCCATAAAAAAGGCGGCATAGTTACGGAAATTCCGGAAAACGTTACGGTAAGCGAATTGAAGAAAAGTCACCTACATGTCCCCCTAATAAACTTAATACATTTAAAATGCGCTGGAAAAAT
Source organism: Solibacillus sp. FSL K6-1781 (assembly GCF_038630735.1). Classification (GTDB taxonomy): domain Bacteria; phylum Bacillota; class Bacilli; order Bacillales_A; family Planococcaceae; genus Solibacillus; species Solibacillus silvestris. Next base: position 3,486,429 of record NZ_CP152038.1, read on the forward strand.
GTTTGGCGACGATCGTCTGTATAAATTTCATTGAAAAACTCGCCGTCTTTAATAAAAATAACTCGATCGCAATAACTCGCCGCAATCGGATCATGTGTCACCATCAAAATCGTCGTATCGTTTTCTTTATTCATTCTTGCCAGAAGCTCCAACACTTCACGTGATGCATTCGAATCCAGATTTCCTGTCGGCTCATCGGCTAAAACGAGCATCGGATGGTGGATCAGTGCACGTGCAATAGCTGTTCTTTGGGCTTGTCCCCCTGAAATTTCATACGGACGTTTCATTAATATTGACGTTAAATCGAGCAGCTCACTTAAAGATTGCAGACGTTCCTCCATGACAGATATCGGCTGTTCATCAATTGTCAGCGGCAAAATAACATTCTCCTCGACCGTCAATGTCGGCAGCAAATTAAAATCCTGAAAGACGAAACCGAGCTGACGGCGTCTGAAATAAGCAAGTTCCTCACTATTAAGCTTTTGAGGTTTCATCCCGTTAAAGATAATTTCGCCGGATGTCAGCGAATCAATCATGGATACCATATTCAACAGCGTTGTTTTTCCGCTGCCGGATGGACCCATAATTGCGACAAACTCACCCTTTTCCACTTCAAAACTCAGCTGGTTGAGCGCTCGCTTCGTTACTTTTCCTTCATATACTTTCGTTGCATCTTGTATTTGTAAAATAGACATAGTAACTCCTTTTAACCAAGTCTGTTTCTTTCAGTCAATAGTAATACCTCATGACTGAAAAATCACTTCAATTTGTGTACCTTTCCCAACTTCCGATGTAATCAAAAGCTGGTGTCCGAGCTTATCACAAATCTCCTTTGCGATATAGAGTCCCATGCCGGTAGATTCTCCAGTTTTCCGGCCGTTTTCACCGGTAAAGAATGCCTTCATTACACGGGGTAAATCAGATTTAGGAATGCCGACTCCTTCATCACGAATGAATAAATGGACATGCTGTTCTTTTTGCACCGCAGTAATATACAATTTCTTATTCGGCTCAAATGTATATTTCACTGCATTTGTAATGAACTGTCCAATTAAGAAGTTCAGCCATTTTATATCGCTCATTACGATTAAATCCTCATCAATCTTCACTTCCGGAAATACCCGGTTGGCGATAAACAGACGTTTATTGTCATTCACATTAGACATAATCGCCGATTTCAGCGGTACTTTTCCGATTTGCATATCATCCGAAAAGTTTTCCAAACGTGCATTCACTAAAACCATTTCAAGACCGCGCTTCAAACGTTCGACTTCTTCCTGCACACTTTTTTTATCAAGCTCTTCTTCCTGCTGCAGCAAAAGCTCCAAAACTGAGACCGGTGTTTTCATCTGATGTACCCACTGGTTCATAAACTTATATTGTCTGGACTGGGTCGCATAAAGTGCCTGTACTTCATGCTGATACAATTTGTACAGCTCATGCAAATAGCGCTCAGTCTCCATATATTCCATTGTTTTCGCATTCTTTTGAAGCGCATCTTCCATCGTTTGCGGCAACGTGGAAATCTTCGCCAAATAACGGCGTCTCAACATATAGCGCAAGACTAAAAATGAAATAATTAACAGAAGGCTGATCGCTATCGCATAAATGGCGGTCGTGACACTGCGAAATCCATCTAGCCAAAACAAAGAAAGTAAAAATAATGTTAAGACGATTTGAAAAATCAGGTAGGAAAGATGCTCCTTCACAAATAATTTGACCGCCATTACATTTCCTCCGAGCTCAATAAAAAGCGATACCCTGCTCCGCGCACTGTTTCAATAACAGATGAAATGCCATAATCGGCCAGCTTCTTTCGAACACGCGTCATATTTACATTTAACGTGTTTTCATCAACAAATGCCTGATCATCCCACAATTCTTCCAACAGATGTTCACGTGATACGACTTTTGGCGCTTGTCCCATTAATAATCCTAAAATAACACATTCCTTTTTTTGAAGCGGAACGATGAGCTCCTTCAATTGAAGTTCCATCCGTTCCAAATACAATGTTAACTGTCCTTGTACAATTTTCCGCTCTTCCTGTCTTGCAGAATATTCTCCATATGTACGACGCAAATGGCTGCGAATTTTAGCAAGTACAATTTCATAGTTAAACGGCTTTGTAATAAAGTCATCTCCACCGTTTTCCAATGCAAATATTTGATCCATTTCACCCGAGCGAGCCGAAATAAATAAAATCGGACATTTCGTAAATTGCCTCAACTCACGGCACCAATAGTACCCATCATAGGAAGGTAAATTAATATCCAGTAAAATTATATGAGGCGAAAACGCTAAGCATTGTTCCATTAATGAATCAAAGTCTTTAATCGTTTCGACTTCGTATTGGTATTTTCTCAATGTGTCTGCGAGTAGTGCAGCTATTTTAGGATCATCCTCAACGATGAAAATTCGATGTTTTTCCATCTGAATGACCTCCTTTTCAATAGGTTTTAAAACTAAATTATCCCTACATAAGTTATTTGTTCATATTGTTCCATTGTATCAAAAAAAGGGGGCTCCCGAAAACAGGAGCCTCCCTTTTCATACTCTCTATTACGTTCATGATGATTGACAGCAGCTGCTAGTAAATTAGATGAAGGAAATCCTCTTCCGTGATCCCGCCAAAGTATACCGGGATTTCAATATCTTTCAGCTTTTCTGCAATTGCGGCACGGTCATATTTCGTCCCTACCAATAATTGCGCGACCTCATCTACATCACCGACACCAAAGAAATCTCCGAAAATTTTCGCCTCTTCAATAACACCTTTATTCACTTCTAAGCGAATATCCAGGCTTCCTGAAGGGTAACGCTTCGTTTTTTGAATGTTAAAGCGCGGTGATTTTCCGTAATTCCACTCCCATAACTGGTAACGGTTTTTTGAAATTTCATGGATGTTTTCCCAATCTTCTGCGGTAAGCTCGTAGTATTGAATATTTTCCTCGCCACCGAAAATAGATTTTAAAATTTCCATACGGAACTCTTCTACTGTAATTTTTTCTGGAAGGAAATCAATAATGTTCGCAACACGCGAGCGAACTGATTTAATTCCTTTTGATTCAATCTTGTCCTGTTTTACTTTAAGTGAGTTCACGACAGCATCAATATCCAGATTGAACATTAGTGTCCCATGACTGAACATGCGGCCGCGCGTTGAATATTGGGCATTGCCCGAAACCTTTTTCCCTTCAGCCAAAATATCATTACGGCCTGAAAGCTCTGAATTAACCCCCAGTTTTGCAAGTGCATCAACAACAGGCTGGGTGAATTTTTTATAGTTGCTGAAGCTGTTGCCGTCATCCTTTGTCAGGAAGCTGAAATTCAGATTGTTCAAATCATGGTAAACTGCACCACCGCCGGAAAGGCGACGTACGACAAGGATTCCATTTTCTTCAACGTAATCTGTGTTGATTTCTTCGATCGTGTTTTGATTTTTTCCGATGATAATCGAAGGCTGATTAATATAAAACAGTAAAAAATCATCCTTTTCGATATCCATGTTTTTCAGTATATACTCTTCTATTGCCAGGTTAATACGCGGATCTGTAATTCCTTTATTATCGATAAAATACAAGAGGCTCACTCCTTCAAAAATCGTCCATTTATATTTTAACTTAAATTAGGCATTTTGTGTTGACGAATTAAATCTGTTATAATACAATACAATATATAAACAGAAGTAGTATAACAGAAACTTAAAGGAGGCATGCACAATGTTAGAAAACGTAGTGGAATTTTTCAAGAATTTACCTGATAAAATTTGCGTTCAATGCGGTGATAAAATCGAAGAACAAAGCGAGTGCTACAGCAACAATTGTGATAAATGTAACTCTCTTTAATTCTTTACACACTGTTTAATTCGTATTACTGACAACCTTCATCTTAGGACTAGGATGAACCTATAATAGCTTACATTTTTATTGTAAACCCCGCTCAATGTTTACAATAAAAAATACGATTCGCTAAATAGCGAATCGTTTTTTTATGGTTACAACTATAAAGATTAAGCTTCCTGTACTTTTGAATAACGGCATCTGTATAGAAGCGCACAGAACGCGAACGAGATTGCTCAATGCCCCGGTTTTTTTCTGTATAAAAAAAGCATGGATTCAGGGGGAAAACCCGGATCCATGCTTTTTCATTTTATAGTTCTGTATGTTGTTTTGAATAACGTTTTTTATAAAGCAATGCAAAGTAACCGAACGTGATTGCTAAGCATGATATCATAACTGCACCTAAAATCGACCAGTTAAACATTAGGAATGATGTATCACCAGTTGAAATGGCTGCTTTGAAGCCTTGTACAGAGAATGTCATCGGTAAAATTTTATTGAAGAAATGCAATTGCTCTGGTACTAGCTCAATCGGGAATGTCCCTGCACTTGTTGTTAATTGAAGAATCAACACGACGATGGCAATAAATCGTCCTGGATCACCAAATACAGACACAAGCAATTGAACCATTGCTAAAAATGTAAAGCTAGTTATAATTGTTGTCAGAATGAACTGCGGCATATTATTTACCTCAAGTCCAAGCCCCCAAACGACAATTGCAATCGTTATAAATGATTGCACCAATCCAACACCGATTAATACAGTTACTTTACTTACAAACCAGCTTGCACTGTTTTTCGGGATAACGGCTGGTTCAACAAATGGGAATACAATCGAAATTAATAATGCCCCAACGAATAATCCTAAAGAAATAAAGTATGGTGCAAAACCTGTACCATAATTCGGTACATGGTTTACTGAATCTTTTTCGACTTCCACTGGAGAACCGACCATATTGTACGTATCTTCAGTCGGATTTACAGCGGCTTTTTCGCCAGCTTCCGTTAACTTTTCAGATAAAGTTGTCGTACCATCCTTCAACTCTTTCGTACCATCCGCTAAAGTAGTAGAACCTTGTGCTAACTCACCTGACTTTTCTGCCAACAAGCTCGTACCGTCATATAATTTATTCGAACCATCCACTAATGTGTTCAAACCTTGTGCTAATGTGTTGGCGCCAGTTGCCGCACTTGATGCACCTGCCGTTAGTTCATTTAGTTTTCCGGCGATTGTCGTATTGCCTTGTGCTAATGAATTGGCACCCTCTATTAGCTGTGCTGAATTTTGCTGCAATTGTGCAACACCTGAAGTTACTTGTTGTTGCCCTGCATTTAATTTACTTGCACCTTCACTGATTGCCGCGATTTTATCGTCCAATCCATTTGTTCCTGCATGCAGCTGACTTAAACCGCCACTTACTTGTTTACTGCCTTCTTGCAGCTGCCCTAGTGCGGCTTTTAATGCTGCTTGATTTTCTTCAGGCAACATAGGTAATATCGCTTCCAGTTGACCCGCCAATTGATCCATACCGCCGGCTACATTAGCTGAACCATCTGCGAGCGCTTTTACTTTGTCATCGATATTCGCTGTACCTTGTGTTAATAATTTCAGGTTTTCAGCTAAGCTCGCCTGACCGGATGTAAGGTCCTTTTGTCCGTTTGCTACTTGTGCAACACCATCAGTATAGCTTTCAATACCTTGCTGCAATTTATTGGCGCCATCTGCTGCAGATTTTGCTCCTGTTTCAAGTTGGCCGCTGCCATCCGCAATTTTTGCTACACCTGCCGCCAGATCGGAAGCACCTTTCGCAGCATTTTTAGAACCAGCAACTAAAGCGTCAGTACCATCAGATAATTGAACAGAGCTTGATGCCAATTGTTCTAAATAGCCTTTCAGCTCATCAGCGCCAGCCGCCAGTTTCGCGGCACCTTCATCCAGTTCCCCTGCTCCATCTGCTGCCTCGGTAAAACCGTCACCAAGCTGTGTAATGGAATCAAATAATTTTTCTGCATATGTTGCTGAAACTTGCGTATTTACTTCCGCTTTAATACGATCCATTGCAGTTTCACCAATTTGTGCGCCTAAAAAGTTGAAGCCTTCATTTGGAATATAATCAATAACCAATCTTTGTGGTTCATCATCTAATAATGTAGTTGCATGCTCTGAGAAGTTTTCCGGAATTTTAATTAAGATATAATATTTCTGATCCTTTAATTTTTGGTCCGCTTCCTTTGCTTCAACTTCCTCAAACCTGAATTGCTCGCTATCTATCAGCTTATCGACCAATGTTTGACCGAGCTTCATTGTTTCCTCATCCATCACAGCACCTTTGTCTTCATTGACAACGGCAACCGGCAAGTCCTTTAAATTGGCATATGGATCCCAAAATGCCCATAAGAACATCCCGCTGTACATAACAGGAACAAAAAGAACGGCAATTACTGAAATAAGCATTTTCTTTGTTTTAAAAATCTTCAGCCATTCTGCTTTTATCACACTAATTTCCTCCTTATAAAACTATATGACCAATATCGTCATTTGGTCATTTCATGGTAAAAAGAAACCACTTCACTAGGAAGTGACTACTACTTTTTCTTTGCCAAACCACGGAAAATGGTTTCGCTAAATAATGTCAGAATTTCTTGTTCGTTGAGTGGTTCATTATGTGTCAACTGCCAGTCTACAATAAAAGCCAAATACGATTTAAACAATAAAAAGGCTACATGCTCAGGATTACAGTCAATGACCTCACCCTTTGCAATGCCGTTACGAATGCGCATCGAGACGTATGAAATGATTTCCGACTCGATTTTCAACAGCATTTGCTGTACTTCAGGAGTGCCCAGTGCTCTTTCCTCATCTATTAGTTTGGCAAACAGTAAATGACGCTCACGGAACTGCAGCATTTTCATTAATGCTGTATGGGCATTTTGCATAAAGCTCGCACTTACATCGATTAGCTGATCTGTTTCGCGTTTCATTTCACCGATTAAATGGAATACAACTTCCTGAAACAGCTCTTCTTTATTTTTAAAAAAAGTATAAATAGTCCCTTTCCCTACATTTGCTATCTTAGCAACTTGCTCAATCGTTGTTGCTTTATAGCCAAATAATGTAAAGGATTTTGTAGCAGCTATTAAAATTTCATGTCGACGATCCATAAATCCACCTCCTCAAAAAAAGTGACCAAAAGACCACTTCGGTCATCCAGTCACTATTATACACCGTTCTTCTCATATTGCAATATTTAATGGTTATGATCTTCTTCTTTTTCTTCTTTATTTTCTTCGTCATGTTCCATCGAATTAGAGCTTGTATCTTCCAGTACTTTGCTCATATCTGGGTTGCCGACGATCAGCTCCTGTTTGGGCATCACATGCATGCCGCGCGCCGTCGTATGGGCAAACATATAGTATACGCCATCATGGTCAAACGTATAGTCAGCGACATAGATTCCGTCTTCTGTCAGTTCTCCGTCCAGCATCTCCCCTTCATCACGAAGGCCGGATTCCCATACTTCAAACTTCACTTCTTTTGCATCATTTACCGCTTCTTCTTCTTGAGTAACACGTGCCGATAGCTGTATCGTTTCCCCTACGTTTAACTGTTCTGCTGTTTGAATATCTACTTCGACGATTGCCGGCACCTCGGCAGTATCAAGTGTTTCCACTTCAGGGTCATCGCCACATGCTGCCAATAAAAAAGGGACTGCTACTAAACTGTAAAACCATTTTTTCATCATTAAATCTCCCATCCTTGTTAACTATTATGTATTTTAATGCAATCTTTCCCCATCCTTACTAGCGTACTAAAAAATACGTACAGATGCATACGATAATTAAGGTAAATTTGTGAACCATTGAAAAATTATCCAAATAAAAATGCTGCACTAAAAGCGGTTCACCTTTAATACAGCATTCTGTTCAATTAGTCTATTGAATTATTACATTGCTACTTTTGACTTGGCAAACTGGCTGAGTAATTGCTCAGCAGTATGTCTCCCTTGCAATACACAGTCCGGAATACTAATCCCCTCATAGGAGCTTCCTGTTAATAAGACATTCGGAACCTCTTGATAAAATTGTTCTTTCATAGTAGACATGCGCAATTCATGACCAATTGTATATTGAGGCATTGCTTCTTTCCACCGGGCAACTGTTGTCAGTAGCGGCTGGGCATTCAATCCCACTGCCCGCTCTAAATCTTGCAATACAATTTTTTCAATTTCACTGTCGGGCAGCTCTACAATCGATTCGTCCCCTACACGGCCAATGTACACTCTAAGTAGTTCCTGGCCATCCGGTGACACATTATCCCATTTCCGGTGACTCCACGTACAGCTTGTAATTGCAAAATGACTATTGCGTGAAACGAAGAAGTTAAGTGCATCTTCATATTTCTGCATTGAACCTTTTTCAAATGCCATCGTAACCGTGGCAATTGTGGCATAATTCATATCCGGAACTTTCAGCATTGTCGTTGAGTCCGGGAAGATTTTTTTCGTTACATTAAACGGTGTCGTCACGACGATTTTATCTGCTTGAATCGACGTTCCATCATTCAATTCTACAAGATGGGTATCATCATTATTTTTTTCAATGGAATTCACTTTCAATCCTTTTAAAATCGTTACATCGGTTAAAGCTTTTTCCAATGATTCAATTAAGGATTCCAATCCATTTTCAAATGATTCGTAATGTAGTTCACCTGGAGTATCCACGAGTGCGTAAATACCTTTTCCGGTTTTTTTCATACCGAGCAATAAGCTGCGATATTCTTTTTCCAACTGATAAAACTGCGGGAACATCGATTGCATGCTAAGATGGTCGACATCACCTGCAAAAGTACCCGCCAACACCGGCTCAACTAAATTTTCGACCACTTCTTTACCAAAGCGCCGATTGAAAAATTCACTAATCGGTTCGTCTGCAGCATGCGGTAATTTCGGCAACAACAAATCTCCTGCTGCACGGAATTTCCCCATTAAAGATAGAACATTCGATGTCATAAACGGGAGGATTTTAGGTGACCCTCCGAGCAGAATATTACTCGGAATTTGGTGTAACTTGCTACCAACTGCGATAAATGTTCGACCATAATTATTTTGAATCATCTCATGTTCGATATTTAAATCACGTGCCAACTTTCGGACACTGCTACCTGTATCAAAAAACGATTCAGGCCCACGTTCGATAATATATCCATTTTGACGTACAGTATGGATTTTACCACCTAAACGTAGTGACGCTTCAATCAACACGATATCTATCGGTAAATTATGCGCCTTCGTTTTTTGCTGTAAATAGTATGCCGTCGTTAAACCAGTGATCCCACCGCCAACGATAACAACCTTCTTCCTTTTTAAAGTCACCCTCATCATCACTCTCTACTATTCCGCTAATTTTTTATTGATAGCATCTACCATTGCATCAATGAATAAAGGATGTGTATTTGGCATTGTCGGGCGATAATAGCTTGCACCGATTTCGTCACATACAACTTTACACTCAATATCATTATCATAGAGCACTTCTAAATGCTCTGTTACAAATCCTACTGGTGTATAGATGAATGCTTTATAACCTTTTTGCTCAAATAATTCCTTTGTTAAATCCTGTACATCCGGTCCTAGCCACGGCTCGGGTGTTTGTCCAGCTGACTGCCAGCCTACTTCAACGTTTACAATATCAGAAGCCTCTTCAATTAAACGTGCTGTTTCAACTAACTGTTCTTCATACGGATCGCCTGCAAGTTTAATTTTTTCCGGCAACGAGTGGTTTGATACGATTAAGCAAGCATTTGCGCGCTCTTCTTCTGTCATTTTTGCCAGCTCGCCATTCACGGCATCTTTCCAGAATTCAATAAACTTCGGTTCATCATACCATGCTTCAACAGAAGTGATATTTAACGTACCACCTAACTTTTCAGCTGCTTCCTTCGCTCGTCCATTGTACGATTTAATTGAGAAAGTTGAGAAGTGTGGTGCTAAAACGATCGATACCGCTTCAGTAATACCTTCTTTCACCATTGCTTCTACTGCATCTTCAACGAATGGTTCAATATGCTTTAAGCCGATAAATACTTTATATTCCACTTCGTCCTGCACTTCGTTTAAACGCGCACATAATGCATGGGCTTGTGCTTCCGTCATTTTCGCAAGCGGAGAAATACCGCCGATTGCACGGTAACGTTCAGTTAAATCGTCCAAATGTTCCTGGCTTGGTTTACGGCCATGACGAATATGTGTGTAATAACGTTCAATATCTTCTTCTTTATATGGCGTACCATAAGCCATTACTAATAAACCGCGTACTTCTTTCATGTAAGTTCACCTCTGCATGTTTTTTAACACGTTTCTTTTTTAATTAGTTATTAAAGGTTTTTCATCCCATTAACTTGTTGTTTTTTGGGTGCTCTCCAGTCAACCTTCATCTATCTAGTTTTCTCACCTTCACCGGTGAATAATCATATTTATATTAGTATTTGTATTATGAACGTTTTGCGATTTGTTCGCGGCTGTATTCGTGTACAAATGTAGTTAGTCGTTTTAATACAGCTGGATCTACTTCCGGGAAGACGCCGTGGCCTAAGTTGAAAATATGTCCACCTGTATGCGCTAAACCTTGATCGACAATATCTTTCGCTCGTGCTTCGATTACGTTCCAGTCTGCCAGTAATAATGTAGGATCCAAGTTCCCTTGTACCGCTTTTGTTACGCCGCGTGCTTCTGCTTCACGAATCGGTAAACGCCAGTCCAACCCTACTACATCGACTGGCAGGTCATGCCATTCATTTACTAAATGCGATGCACCTACACCAAACTGGATTAGCGGCACATTCAATGCGCGCAATTCAGCAAAAATGCGTGTCATCGTCGGTTTGATAAAAATACGGTAGTCTTCAACATTCAATGCTCCAACCCAAGAATCGAAAATTTGGATTGCTTTTGCACCGGCTTCTACTTGTGCTGTAATATCCACAATAATCATATCAGCCAGTTTTTCCATTAAAGCAAACCATGCTTTTGGCTGCGAAACCATGAATGATTTAGTTTTAGCGTAGTTTTTGCTTGGGCCGCCTTCAATCATATAGCTCGCAAGCGTAAACGGCGCACCGCCAAAACCGATTAACGGAACATTTAACTGTTCTGTTGTTAACATTTTAATTGTCTCTAACACGTAAGGTGTATGCTCCTGTGCATTGAACTCACGTAAGTTTTCCACATCAGCAGCTGAACGGATCGGATTTGAAATAACCGGACCAATCCCTGCTTTTATTTTTACATCAATTCCCATTCCTGGTAAAGGGGTAACGATATCTTTATAAAGAATCGCTGCATCTACATTGTATTGTTCAACAGGTAAATGCGTTACATAAGCACATAACTCCGGCTGCATTGTAATCTCTTCTAATGAATATTTTTCTTTTATTTCACGATATTCTGGCTGTGAACGGCCTGCCTGGCGCATAAACCAAACTGGTGTATGTTCTACTTGCTCACCGCGAGCAGCACGTAATAATGTGTCATTAAATTTCATCATTTTTGATTTCTACCCCTTAAAGTAAATTCTTTTTTATTCTATACCTTAAAAACGTCATTGATATCCATCATCGACTATAAACTTTTCATAAATAATTGTATAGATTTCTTGAATAAATGTCATAAATTTGTCTCTTCTGCTACAGAACTTTTTGACAAATGGCTTGAACATCTTTATAAATGGAAATAATAGTGTAAAGGAGGTCAGTCATATGAATTTTTATGTAACTTCAGGAACACCTGACTATATGGAAAATTTAATTGCAAAAAATCCACAGCACCCTTTAATTTTATTACACGGAAATGGTAATTCAGTGGTGTTGCATGAAACAGAGAACAAATCTATTTTCGCAGTACCCCGCAAGTTTGAAGTAATTGCTCAAGATGGACAGTTTACACAAAAGGGCTATTATACTTTTTTCAATATGCCCATTATGTCAGATGAGCGCCCGGTTTTCGAGAAAAAAGCTCTCGATGTCATCCCTGCTTTGAACTCCAATGACGCTGTAATTGCCTATCGTTTACTGCGTCCGATTAAAGCAGAAACCTATTTATTTATTATTCAATGGGGCGGGCCTGCTTCTTATGAAGTTTGGAAAGGCAGCAATGAGTATAAGACTTCATTTGCCCCTATCTTTGAAGGCACGACACAAGTGTTACAGTCGATGTTTAACTCATCATCCTATATTACGACATATAGTGCAGCTTCAAAAGAATAATGCTTTTATAAAAAATGCTACGATTGTGTTTCGTAGCATTTTTATATAAAATAATACATATTTAGAAAATATTTCGTTTTCCGAACTATTCTGCTTCTCACTAAACAAAAGGCGGTTATTATGTGAAAATACAAATTCAGTTGTTTAAAGCTTTCTTTGTTTCAGGAATTCTTGGATTCGGGGGAGGTCCGACAATCATTCCATTGCTTCATAAAGAAGTGGTTGAAAAATATAAACTTATGACAGATGATGATTTTTCTGATGTGTTATCGATTGGAAACACATTGCCTGGTCCAATTGCGACAAAGATGGCAGGCTACATTGGTTACCGTATAGGCGGTTTTCTCGGATTAATTAACGCTCTGTTTGCTTCGGTTATGCCTACTGTACTATTAATTATTTTATTATTAAATTCATTAAACCAATTCAGTAACTCTGACTTTATCAACAACATGTCTAATGGCGTCATACCCATTGTGACAGTGATGATGGGGATTTATGCATTTGACTTTTTAAAGAAATCGCATAAAGCTTTAGGTCTAAAAATCAGCGCAATTATTTTCGTATTCAGTTTTATAACGATTGTTGTATTCGATCTCCACCCTGGGATTATCATCGGTTCCCTCTTAATATTGGCGCTGGCATTGCCCAATAAAGGAGGAAAAGAACAATGATATTTTGGGAGCTTTTTATTGCATTTTTAATACCGAACCTTTTGGCATACGGAGGCGGGCCTGCTTCAATCCCGTTAATTGAACATGAAGTGGTAGACAGGTATGAGTGGATGACGCAAAGTGAATTCAGTGAGTTTCTTGCTTTGGCAAATTCATTGCCCGGTCCTATCGCAACGAAGATGGCGGGTTATATCGGCTTTGAAGTTGGTGGTATTTTAGGGAGTATTATAGCGTTATTTGCGACAGTAGCCCCTACCCTGATTTTAATGATCACACTTTTGAATCTTCTACAAAAATATAGAGATTCGCCTAAAGTAATGCGGTTATCAAGCTTTGTATTACCTGCAATTGCCGTATTATTAATTACATTAACATTCGATTTCGCCAAGTCTTCCTATGAATCAAATAAATTAATTCCAACGTTTTTAATGATTGTCGGCAGCTATATTGCTCTGGAAAAATTCAAAGTTCCTTCTATTATAGTAATCGCCGCCGGATTATTAATTGGCGGATTTCTATTGTAAATTAACTTGGTTAATAAAAAAATCGCTAACCTCTACTTAACTTATACGTAGGGTTAGCGATTTTTTATTTTGACATTCTCATCGTCAATTCACTGACTGCAATAATGACAATCGGAATGAAATAAAACTGTGGCTGCATTACTGCACACAGTGTCACAATAATAGCCTGTACAATGCTCAATTGACGAAGCAGTTTTGCAACAGCCTGCTTTCTCGTATCACGGGGAATCGGGTAAAGCATGTCCATTCGGAAATCCCCTGCTGACATAAGTGCATACTTAAGCTGAAGCGTTGTCGCAAATGCCAGAGCACCGACAACAATCCAAGTTACAAACGGAATTGTAATAAACATGGCTACAACAGCTGAAATTGCTGTTAATCGCACCCATAAATAAAAATGGTCGTCTGTACGGATAAACGTACGGTAAATTAAATAGGCTTGCGTGTTTTCCTTTTTATAGCTGATCGCTTTATATGCAATATCCAACCAAGCACGACGTTTTACAGAGCCCTTTAAATGCGGAACATCTGTGAAGTAGTTGGCAAAGCGGTAAAAACGCATCATGCGGTTTTGCTCGAGCTTAATGAAATGTTCGTAAGGTACTGGATTATCCTTTACTTTTTTCTTCAATGTAACTGTATAATAAGCCATCATAACGAGAAATACGATGCCAATCAAACCGTCTGCCAATGTCATTTGAATTCCGATAATCGACACGATCGCCCGTACGAAACGGTCCATTAGTACGGCATTCCCACGATTTGCATAACGGTAATTGAATTCGGCGCGCACATTAATAAATTTCAGCACCGCAATAAATAGAGCTGTCAGCCAAATTTCAGCTACGCTAAGTGTCGTAACTTCTTTCAATAACGGAATCGTTATAATATACAGAACGACCGGCAACAATAGCTGTGACCAAAACGTCCAGTTCATCGCCTTTTTGAAATAGTTCGGCATTTGGCTTTCTAGCGGCAATAAGTATACTTGATCGGGTTCTTTCAGCAATGTGACAGGTCTACTTAATGCAACTAAGAACCCGATCACAAGGGCAATGAGCCATTCTGCCGGAAAATCAGGCTGCACGACCTTCAGCCATTCACTGTACTGATATCCCCCTGCCCCTGCGATAAAGACAAGGACAATCGCAATATGCCCTGTAAAGACGAAGCGCATATACTTCATCACTTCGCCGATGTAATGCTCGAAGCGCTTAGCCCATACACTATGCATGCTGTTCATTGTCCTGCTCCTTTGTCATTGCAATATACAAATCATCCAGTGTCGCAGTCGGCATATTGAACGCTTTGCGCAAATCATTCATTGTTCCTTGTGCACGAACACGTCCTTCATGAAGTAAGATGATGCGGTCACAATGTTTTTCTGCAGTCGATAAAATATGTGTCGACATTAAAATCGATGCACCTGCACGTTTTTTATCGTCCATTTGGTCAAGCAATGACTGGATGCCGAGCGGGTCTAAACCGACAAACGGCTCATCGATAATATACAGACTTGGATCGACTAAAAATGCGCACATAATCATTACCTTCTGGCGCATCCCCTTTGAAAAGTGCGACGGAAACCAATTTAATCGCTTCTCCATACGGAATTCCTTCAATAAAACTTTAGAACGCTCATTCAATGTTTTTTCATCTAAACCATATGCCATTGCCGTTAATTGTAAATGTTCTTTTAATGTTAATTCTTCATATAGTACGGGTGTTTCCGGAATATAAGAGAAGCTTGACCGGTACTTGTCCAAATTCTCTTTTAACGTCACACCGTTTAAACGGATTTCACCAGAGCGTGGTAAGAGCGTGCCAATAATATGCTTGATCGTCGTACTTTTCCCCGCACCGTTTAAGCCGATTAATCCAACGAGCTCTCCTTTGTTAATTTCAAATGATAGATCTTGAATCACAGGTTTTCTCGTATAACCACCTGTTACATTTTGCAGTTGTAAAATTGTCACAGTCGTCACTCCTCTTTTCTAAAATTTAGTTTATCAAAAGCGAATAAAATTGAACACTGAATGCAACACTCAATTCAAAGAACATAAAGTGAAACTTCATTCAGCGGGGATTTTTTTCGGGAAATGCTGCCTCCGCCGCCACGTTTTCAAGGACCCGTTAACACCGGTTTAAAAGTAATTCTTTCATATAAGAAAGTAGTTTTCCAAATAATCTATGATAGAATAAAGAAAAATAATAGTATGTTCACCATAAATTGGGGTTGTACAGTTGATGTTCATTGCGGGCGCACACTTTCCGACGGATTCTGACCCACTGTATACCTTTCAACTTACAATAGCATTATTTTCTAACTTCTTATGGTGAAAATCAAAAATAAAAAAGGAGCGATAAATAAGATGAGTGATTGCTTATTTTGCAAAATAATTGCCGGTGAAATTCCAAGTATTAAGGTTTATGAGGATGAGCATACTTTTGCCTTCATGGACATTGCCCCGTTGACAAAGGGCCATACACTATTAATTCCGAAAACACATTGTAAAGATCTATTTGAAATGTCTGAAGATGTGGCACGTAATTTATATGCCGCTGCCCCAAAAGTTGCTAATGCCATTAAAGCTGCTTTTAACCCGGCTGGTATGAATACGATTAATAATAATGGTGCTGAAGCAGGTCAAACCGTTTTCCATTACCACCTGCATCTCGTTCCGCGCTATGACGAAAAAGATGGACTAGTGGTCAACTGGAATGGTCGTTCACAGGAATTCCCGCCAGATGTGCTTTCAACACTTTCTGAGGAAATTAAATCACACTTATAATTGCTCCACTCAGTTATGTCTACATAATTGTATGAGGAGACGATGGCCAGCATCTTTTTCATAAGTGAAAATGCTGGTTTTTCTTTTAGTACATTTTCCCACAATCTTTCCAATGTTTATCGGAAGATGGATTTGGAAAAAGATTTGGATAACAAATATAAATAAAGCGAGGTTAACAATATGAAAGCAAAATCATTTTTACTAGGTATTACAACAGGTATCGTTAGCGGTGCAGCTGTCATTTTATTTACAGCACCACAATCCGGGACGGCTTTACGACAAAACCTGTTGGAAAATACGAAAAACGTCAAATCCAAACTTCAAGATGTTCAATACGAACTAAATAATGTAAAGCAATCGATCACAACTTTAAAGGCAGAAGTCCAAAATAGTATGCCTAGTATAGTAAATGAATTAAAGGATAATTTCGCAAATTTCAAAACTCAGATAGAACCGGAAGCAATAAATTTAAAACAAGAAATAGAGAAATTACAGAATTCTATAAGTGAAATCGAGAAAAATATCCCTTCAACTAGAAATAACGAGTAATGAATACAAATTCATCACTATAACTTTAGAACCATCAAAAATAACAAAAACAGTCAATTCAATCCCAAATTTATCTTTTTATAGCATAAATCAACCAATGTTGAATTATTCCATTTTTCTAACTTTAAACTCTTTTCTTTTATTGCTATAATAATTTTAAAATGTTAAATGAAAGAAGAAGGTGATTGCTTTGACAGAAGATTTATACTCGCAAAGAGAGGCTATGTTATTTAGCCAAAGAGTCGCACAACTTTCGAAAGCACTATGGAAAGCTATCGAAAAAGATTGGCAAACATGGATTAAACCTTTTGATTTAAATATTAATGAACATCATATTTTATGGATTTCATATCATTTGAAAGGTGCTTCCATTTCAGATGTAGCTAAATTTGGTGTCATGCATGTATCTACCGCTTTCAACTTTTCAAAAAAATTAGAAGAACGTGGATTACTTACTTTCTCAAAACGTGATGAAGACAAACGTAATACATATGTGGAGTTAACTGATAAAGGCGCAGAACTCATTTTACGTATGTATGATCATTATCACGATACAGAACATACGATTTTAACAGGTGCATTGCCATTAAAAGAACTATACGGTAGATTCCCTGAGTTTTTAGATGTAATGGCCGTTATCCGAAATATTTACGGGGATGATTTCATCGAAATATTCGAACGTTCATTCTTTAACTTCAAAGAAACAATTGATGACAAGGGAAAGCCATCAATCACAACAACTTCATAAAATTTGTAGAAGAAATGTCGCCAATTTTAATTGATGACATTTCTTTTTTTATTGATTATAGTTAGTTTTATGTTTAATATTGTTTCGTTAATGGAAAAGCATAATACATCCTTTTCCATAATGTTTTAGGAGGGCTCACATGCATTGTTGGAAAACGATCAACATTGAGCGCGAATACGGTACGGGAAGACTTGTACTATTGGCAATCACTCTTTTCGTCCTTGTATTTTGCTTTTCATATATTGCATTTAGTTTTAATTTTAACGGTAAGCATATCGATCGCCATTTATGGTTAGTTTTATTAGTAATACCTTTTATTTATCCTATGCACAAATTATTACATTATTTCGCTCTGCTTCAGCATAGAAAATCACTGGTCATTCGTTTTAAGATTCAACATTTCATGCCAGTTGTCCGGATGCGCCTGCAAAACGGTATTCCGAAAAAATCTTATATTTTCGCACTTGTGACACCTTTTATTGTTATTAATTCAGCATTGATTGCGGGGGGCATTTATTTCCCTGAATATGCGCATTATTTTAGTGGTCTGCTTGCTTTTCACTCTTGTATTTGTCTAATGGATTTTTTATATGTGAAAAATTTAATGTATGCACCAAACAATGCTATAATTGAAGAAACACCAAGAGGTTATGAAATTTTAGTTCCTATTGATATTTAGGTTTTAATGATGCTTTAGAGGGGAGGAATAAATTTGTTACTACTTATTGTAATCTTATTCTCAGTAATATACTTATTCCAAATAAATCGAATGACTGCCGCATTATGCAGTCGACGTGAAATTCCAGAAGAAAAACAACCAAAAATTTTCCGTACGATTAATGTACTAATTACGATTTTACTTGTGAGCATGTATGTCGAAGTACTGCTAGCCGTTTAAAAAATTTTTTATGTTAATAGATTTTTATCCATATTTACTTCAATAATTGGAAAAGGTGTGTTAAAAGCCGTAAAGACTTTTAACACACCTTGCTTTCTTAGTAGATGAAAGCTGCACCTACAATAATCAATAAGATAAACAATACAACTAATAGAGCAAAGCCAGAGCCATAGCCTGAGCCGCCGCCATTGTAACCTCCGCCACCCATATTGACACCTCCCTTCTCTCTTTCTCTCAATATCGTATGCGCCTGTTGTTACAAAACTTAGGCACTATACACATGCAACCATTTTGTTTTTAAATCGTTTATGTTATAGTTACAATTGCATTAAAGTTAAGTTAGGAGCGTATTCAAATGAAAAAGACCATTTTTGCATTAACAGTTGCTGCTTCAATCGGTTTAGCTGCATGCAGTAATCCAGGCGATGAAGTTGTAGTATCAACAAGTGTTGGCGATATCACTCAAGAAGAATTTTATAATTCAATGAAGGACATCGCTGGTGATCAATTACTGCAACAAGTAGTAGTTGAACAGATTTTAAACGATAAATATAAAGTAACAGATGAGGAAATCGAAGAAGAATTAAAAGGTGTAAAAGAGCAGTATGGTGAAAGTTATGAAGCTGTTTTAGCACAAAGCAATTTAACGGAAGAAACGTTAAAAACAAATATTCGATTCACATTGTTACAAGAAAAAGCATTAAAAGATGTTGAAGTAACAGACGAGGAAATCGAAAAGTACTACAACCAAGCATCTCAAGAATTAAACGCTCGTCACATTTTAGTGGAAGATGAAGAGACTGCAAAAGAAATCAAAGCTAAATTAGATGCCGGTGAAGATTTTGCTAAATTGGCAAAAGAATTCTCAACTGACCCAGGTTCTGGTGCAAAAGGCGGAGATTTAGGTTGGTTTACAGTTGGTACAATGGTGCCTGAATTCAACGATGCTGCATATGCATTGGAAATCGATGAAATCAGTGAGCCTGTACAATCTGAGCACGGTTTCCACATCATTCAAGTGACTGAGAAACGTGATGTTAAAGATTACGGTAAACTTGAAGACAAAAAAGAAGAAATCCGTGAATCAATTGCAGCTACAAAAGCTGATTGGAACACAAAAATGGCAGAGTTAATTAAAGAAGCCGATGTAAAAGTAAAAGACAAAGATTTAAAAGACGCATTTTCAGGCATTAAAGCTGAATAATCGTTGATATATAAAGTGAAAATTCAATCCGTGGGGTTCTTCATCCCCACGGATTTGTTAGTTGATCCAATCGGGCTTTTACGGGGAGTCGATCTCCCGCCTGACATTTTCGCCTTACTTAAGTTTAGAGGCACGAGATTTACTACCCGTTAATACGGGACAAAATGCGAGACCCACAAATGGGCCTCGCATTTTTTAGTTTTTCTTTACGAATTCCGATTTCAGCTTCATTGCACCGAAACCGTCAATTTTACAATCAATATTGTGGTCGCCTTCTACAAGTCGAATGTTTTTAACACGTGTTCCGATTTTTAATGTAGAGGAGCTTCCCTTTACTTTTAAATCCTTAACAACTGTTACGGTATCCCCATCAGCTAACAGATTGCCGTTTGCATCGCGCACGACTAATCCTTCTTCCACTGTTTCCTCCGATTGAGACCATTCATGTGCACATTCCGGGCACACATAATTCTGACCATCTTCATACGTATACTCAGACCCGCATTCCGGGCATTTCGGTAATTGTTCCATTTTTATATACCCCCTGTCTATCATCCCCTCTATACTCGCACAGTTCCTTATTTTAAACAAGGTTATACAAGTAAATGGCTCTAAACACGAACATTCCTATTTGCTTAGTGACAAAAATCTATAAATTTTCTATAGGTTCTTCTCTTTTATGTTTATTAGAAAAATAATTTCATGAATTTTCACATATTTGTTCCGAAAGGGTATATTATCAATTTATATATTCTAATATTAAAATTCAGGAGTGATTGCATTGACAGTAACGACAAAACGCGCATTTAACTTTAATGCTGGTCCATCGGCATTACCATTGGAAGTTTTACAAAAAGCACAGGCAGAACTAGTAGATTTTAAAGGTACTGGTATGTCTGTAATGGAATTAAGTCACCGTAGTGCTGAATTTGAAGAAGTACATAATGAAGCGATAGCAAATTTACGCGAGTTATATGATATCCCTGAAAACTATGAAGTACTATTTTTACAAGGCGGAGCAAGCCTACAATTTTCAATGATTCCAATGAACTTCTTAAAAGAAGGACAGAAGGCAAGTTATATCCAAACAGGGGCATGGTCAGAAAAAGCCTTTGCAGAAGCGAAGTTATTCGGGACACCTGTAGAGGCAGCAAGCTCAAAAAGCAATAACTACAAAAATATCCCGGCTCTATCGGAGATCCAAATCGATGAAGAGGCTGCATACCTTCACTTAACATCGAACAATACAATTTTTGGTACTCAATGGAAAACGTTCCCGACTACTGGGGATCTTCCATTAATTGCAGACATGTCTTCTGATATTTTATCGAAGAAAATTGATGTATCAAATTTTGCCATGATTTATGCGGGTGCACAGAAAAACCTAGGACCTTCAGGTGTAACGGTAGTCATCATCCGCAAAGAGTTTCTTGAAAAAGCAAATTCAAATATCCCGACAATGTTGAAATACGCAACACATTCTAAAAATAACTCCCTGTACAATACCCCTCCTACTTTCGGAATTTATATGTTAGGTGAAGTATTGAAATGGGTGAAAGCTGAAGGTGGCTTAGAAGCAATCGAGCAGCGTAATGAAGAAAAGGCGAAGTATATTTATGATGTGATCGACAATTCCAATGGTTTCTATTACGGGCATGCAACTGAAGATTCTCGTTCATTGATGAACATTACGTTCCGTGTAGCAGATGAAGAGCTGGAGAAGAAATTCCTTGCTGAAGCAAAAACAGCCGGGTTTGTCGGTTTGAATGGTCACCGCTCTGTAGGAGGCTGCCGCGCTTCTACTTACAATGCGGTCCCACTTGAAACATGTAAAGCCCTAGCTGATTTCATGGTAAAATTTCAGCAGGATAATCAATAACAATTAAAGCCAAAATAATCCTCCCCATAATTAAAGGCCGTTCAAATTTACGCTGAGTAAAATTGAACGGCCTTGTTTTTATATCTGTCTTGTAGATGTTGTTCTCCGTTGCGGAGGACGCTTTTCTTCGGACCGGGGCCAAAAACACCTATTGGTCAAAAAACGTTGCCACAGATGGAACCGAGGCAGCTTAAATCGTCGGCTTGTAGAATGAGCGGTTATCTAACGGGAATAGACGCTCTGTAAATTCACCAGGTTTTGTTTTATCAAGGGCACGAGTCAGCATATTCATCTTCGCATCAATATTATCAATATAATGTAAAATTTCCGCTTCTTGAATCATAGGTTTTTTCGGGCTGCCCCACTCTTCTTTACCGTGATGTGACAATACTAAATGCTTAAGCAGCATCACTTCTTCTCCTTCGATTTTCAGCTCATTGGCAGCTTGACCAATTTCATTGACCATAATGGATATATGACCAAGCAGGTTGCCTTCCACCGTATACATTGTACCTACTGGACCGCTCAGCTCAATGACCTTACCGATATCATGTAAAATAACCCCAGCATACAATAAATCACGGTTTAATGTAGGATATAGATCACAAATCGCCTCACTTAATTTGAGCATCGATACAACATGGTCAAGTAAGCCTGATGCATAGTCATGGTGATTTTTAGTTGCTGCAGGGTAAATCAGAATTTGGTCTTGATATTTTTTTGTAAGATTGCGTGTAATACGCGAGATATTCGGATTTTGAATTTGAAAGAAGTACTGTGTCAGCTCTTCAAATAATTGTTCCTTTGGCACCGCAGACGTCGGCAAAAGATCGCTGATTTGAACGCCTTCCTCTTCACGTGCAGGTCGGATTTGTTTCACACGAAGTTGGTTTTTTCCACGGTAGTCGTGAATCTCTCCCCCAACTTTAACAATTACCTGTGCACGGTATAAATTTTCATGTTCCTCGTTTGTATCCCATAGCTTGGCTTCAATATCGCCGCTACGATCCTGTAAAATTAGTGACATAAAAGGCTTGCCGACAGTCGTTACACCTTTTTTTGCTTCTTTAATCAATAAATATTGGTCCACTTGTTCACCAGGTTGGAGTTTTGTAATTCCATTCACAAGTAATCGCCCCTTTATAACTCTATTACAATTTATTGTAACATGTATATGCGTTATTTACCGATTAAAAGACTATCAATTGCGACTCCCGCTAACGAATGCTAAATTTTTTCGCAAAATAGCGTTTAACAAAATAAAGATTCGGGTAAATATCGAAGGATTAAAATGTTCATGAACCGTTCATAAACTGCAAATATTTCTCGAAATATGTTAGCTGTTTCGTGAATTATCGGAAAATTTCTAGTATAATTATATTATCTTGCTTATAAAGGGTGGTTTAAATGGAGAATTATCGTTTTACTGCATTTGAAAAAACTGGGGAAACATTATTTGATGAAGTGTGGAATTTCGCAAACGATGACGCAGCAAAAATCGAAGGTCAAAAGCAAATCGAAGAAAAAGGTATTGCTGAAAAAACTCACCGACTAGTAAATTCATCTGGTAAATTAATTTTATTCCACGTTTAAAAACGTACATAAAGTATAACTTCAATCCGTGCGGTGGGGGTCCTTCCTCTGCCGCTGTGCTATCTAGAATACTAAATTACTCCCCGTTAATTTGGGGTAAATGAGAAGGTGCCCTGAAATTCAGGGCACCTCTTTTTTATACTAAACGTTTTATTGCCTCATATAGTTCTTCATTTGTTGGCACTTGCAAATACATGCGCAGCCGAACGATACGATTCAATTCCTTTTCGATCATAGTTCTAGCATAGGCAACACGATCCTCTGTTGCATACATCTTCCGAAACTCTTCCTGCATATTATACATTTCATTAAAATCGCTTAACACTAGTTGAAGCTCTTTTTCATTCAATAAATATTGCTCTACTAAATTGACAAGCTCCTCATTAAAAATTTCCAGCATTTTAACAGCATCATCTTTTATAAATAGATCAAGTACTTTTTTGACAAGAGTTGTCGTCAATATACTCCCTATAATAAGACCGATGATCCCGCCTATTAAACTGATGACCGTTGTACTAACATTTGGAATCGATAAGCCGATTCCTCCGCCAACGATTAAACCAATAATACTCCCTGCAACACTTGCAGCTGTTTTGGAAATATTTTTAAATAGTTGTGCCGGAGACATCTGATTTTTAATCGCACGGATAATATCGACGCTCGACATGACACCTGTTACGATGGCTCCTGTTACAACATTTGCATTTAGTAATGTGATGGCTTTTTTAGCGATCACAGAGCTGTACATCGCCTTTTTCGTCGCCGTACTAGCCATCCTCTTCACTACTGCTTTTGCACCGTTTTTCTTTACTGCACTAGCAATACCTTCATCCAGCTCAATATGGTCCACAATATTCAGGTTATCGATTTGCTTTTCGATTATTTCTTCAGCAAACGGTTCTCCTATTACTGTTAGACCTGTCAGAACTGCATTTTCAACTGCGGTACTTCGTTCTGCACCATTCCATTTACTTTGGGCGAAAGAAATTGCGGTACTCATTCCGATTATTTCTTTCTTAAAATCGATACAACCTCTTTCATCAATTACTAGATTGTGGATATTACCAGCATCTAATATATGACGGACTTGCTCATATGTGAAAGCACCTTGTTTAATAATATCGCTATTATTAAAATGTGCATGTATTTCATGATATTGCTCAAAAGGCACTTCCAAATAATTACTCTGTTCCTGATCTAGCTGTTTTAGTTCAATTTCGCAAATTGCAATCGCATCATTTATATTGGGACAATACACATTGTGCACAATTTGTCGCCGGTTATTTGATAGCCAAATTTGGTCCATGAAGGTACCTCCATTTTTCGTCTTTCCCTATCATATAAGCATTCGGTAATGTTGTACAGTAAATATTTTATTGCCCAATAAAAAAGGAGGAGCCAGCGATGTTTCACTAGCTTCCTCCGACATATATCTATTTTCCTTCAAATTGCGGCATTCTCTTTCCGACAAATGCCTGAATTCCTTCTAAATGGTCCTGTGTTTGGCGCATTTTCACTTGCCCTGCTGATTCGCCTTCCAAAACTTTCTCTAAATGAGGCAAATTCGAATTATGCAAAATCTGCTTTGTTTCAATCATCGCCAAAATCGGTGATGCCAGCAGCTTACCTACAAGTTGGTCCACTGTTACAGATGCCTGACCATCTTCCACGTTATAATCAATGAGTCCTAATGCTAACGCTTCATTCCCGTTTAACACTTTTCCTTCCCATATCATTTGCTTCGCTTTTGGTGTCCCTAGACGTTCCTTCATAAAGAAGTGTCCAGCACCGTCCGGAACCAAACCGATTCCAATAAAGTTCATCGCTAATTTACTCGATTGCTCCGCAACAATGATATCGCTTCCTAGTGCCAGGCTGAAGCCTAAACCAGCTGCAGCACCATGAATTTGTGCAATCGTAATCATCGGAAGTGTATAGTAAGCCTTCACTAAACGTGAAATGTCTTCCATAATCGTCCCAAAATCAGAAAAGTCGTCTGATGATACCATCATTTTAACATCGCCACCCGCTGAGAAGACTCTCCCTTCTCCTCTAATGATAAGAATTTGAACATCCTTTTCATTATGTAGCGCTTCAAAGCAATCCGCCAGCTCTCGCATCATCGTAAAATCCATTGCATTCATAGCATTCGGGCGATTTAATGTTAATGTTGCTTTTCGCTCCGCAATTTCCAAGTTAATTGTTTCAAAGTTCAATTGTATACACCCCTTATTTATGAATAATCATTCATTTCGACAAATGCCTTCATATCTCCTTTATTTTTCATACTTCTATCGCTTTGGCTTTGTTCGGTACAGGCTTTAAAGTGCCTAAATATTTACCGACCTTCATTCCTGTAAATAAGCAACCGCCTAAAAATGTTCCTTCCAATGAACGGTAACCGTGTACGCCGCCCCCGCCAAAGCCACTGACTTCCCCTGCTGCAAAGAGGCCTTGAACAGGGTTGCCCTCATCATTTAGTACTTGCCCGTTTAAGTTGGTTTGTAATCCTCCTAACGTTTTTCGTGTAAGGATATTTAAACGTACCGCAATTAACGGCCCGGCTTTCGGGTCCAAGATTTTATGAGGTGAGGCAGCACGAATCAATTTATCCCCTATATAGTTTCTCGCTCCATGCAATGCATTGATTTGTGCATCTTTTGAAAAGGGATTTTCGATTTCACGGTCGCGCGCCAAGATTTGTTCTTTAATGTGCATAAAATCAAGCATGTCATTGCCTGCCAGTTTATTCATACCTTCGACTAAATCTTTTAAACTATCTGCAATGACAAAGTCTTCCCCGTTTTCTTTGAATGCCTGAACAGCTTTAGGCGGCCCAGGTAAAACACGCTTCAGCACGTCCTTTATACTTTTATTTGTCAAATCCATATTTTGCTCAGAACCGGATAATGCAAATTCTTTTTCGATTATTTTTTCCGTCAAAATAAACCAGGAATAATCATATCCGGTTTTTTGGATTGCTTCGAGTGTGCTGAGTGTATCAAATCCAGGAAAATTTGGAGCTTTAAACCGGTCTCCTCTTGCATCAAACCACATCGATGACGGTCCGGGCAATATACGTATTCCATGGTTTTTCCATATCGGATCCCAGTTTTTTAAGCCTTCCGTATAATGCCACATACGGTCTCGATTGACGATCCGCCCGCCTGCTCGCTCGGTAATTTCGAGCATTTTTCCATCGACAAATGCAGGTACGCCCGACACCATATTTTCTGGTGGCAGTCCTAGTCGTGATGGCCAATTTTCTTTGACAAGTTCTAAATTTGCTCCGATTCCACCGCTAGCCACTACGACTGCATCTGCCGTATATTCAAATGTTCCGATGACTTCTCTGGAACTTTCTTCCCCGCGGCGAATGATACAGTTTTCTAAAATATTACCTTGAATACCAGTTACCGCCCCATCCTCCGTCATTAAATCCGTTACTTGGTGGCGCGGCAAATAATCGATGAACCCGCTTTCCGATGCTTGTAATACTTTATTCGCAAAAGCTTCTACAATCGCTGGCCCAGTACCCCAAACGATATGAAACCGGGGAACCGAATTCCCATGCCCGCCTGCTAAAGCACCCCCACGCTCCGCCCAGCCGACAACCGGGAAAAATTGAATGCCCTGTGATTTTAGCCATTGATATTTTTCTCCCGCTGCAAAATCTACATAGGCCTTTGCCCATTCATATGCCCAGTAATCCTCATCCTCTAATCGGTCGAATCCAGCAGAGCCGCGCCAATCTTGCCATGCGAGCTCCTTACTGTCTTTTATACCTAACCTCCTCTGTTCAGGGGTATCTACTAAAAATAGTCCCCCAAATGACCAAAATGCCTGACCCCCGAATGAATTTTCGGGCTCCTGATCAACAAGCAATACCTTTTTTTGCGCATCTATAAGCTGACAAACTGCAGTTAATCCTGCCAGCCCTGCTCCGATAACAATTGCATCATAATGCATTTCTACTCCCCCTTTGTCAGTGCACCTGTTATACAATTTCGTGTTATTTTTTATTTCCCCTTCTAATAATTTTTCTTTAAAGCTTCGAAAATTTAAATTAAGGCAAAATTTTAGCGAAATAGTAAAACCGTTATTTTCCGATGAATACGATGGATCATAATTTTTCTGTAAATTCAAACAAATCCCTTTAAATCAATATCGTTAGCGCTTTCATACTTTTTGCCAATTACGAACATTAATATTAACAACTTTAAAGATAGTTCGTAAAACAACCGCATATCAGCTGATTATTTCACTAATTATTTATTAATTTTGAAAATTTCGTTGACAAAGATGAACAATCGGGTTTATGATGTTATCAAATTTAAAAACGACAAACTATTGTGATAGAGACATACTGTTTAGTTTTGTATAGCAAAGAGAGCTGGTGGTCGGTGTGAACCAGTGTATACACTAAATACGTTCCACTCTTGAATAGAATAGCCGAAAACCCCAAGTAAGTTATTCCGTCCCATGCACGTTACGCATATTGATAAGGTTGTATGACTATTTTTTCTATTAGTCGGCAACGAATAAGGGTGGTACCGCGATTTGTTTATTGAATGCCTTTCGCCCCTTACGTTATTCGTAAGGGACGGAAGGCTTTTTTTGTATAGATTTTTAAAAATAATAGTGAATTTTAAGGAGAGATTATTATGACAGGGACACAATTAATCGAAAAGGCGACAAAAACAATTAACGTATTTATTGCAGATCCATTAAGTGATGACGGTATTTTTCCGCTTCGTCAAGAAACAGAATTAGATTTAAATATCATTGTTGATACAGGGCTGGCACCTGAACAATTAATCGCTCGTATTGCGGATGTGGATGTATTACTTGTCCGCTCTCAAACAACGGTTACACGCGAAGTCATTGAAGCAGCGAAAAACCTGAAATTAATCGGGCGTGCGGGTGTCGGTGTTGATAACATCGATTTAAATGCCGCAACAGAGCACGGAATTATTGTTGTGAACGCTCCAGACGGGAACACGAACTCTGCGGCTGAGCATACAATTGCAATGATGACATCTCTTGCCCGCTTTATACCACAAGCATTCAATACATTAAAAAATGGGAAATGGGATCGTAAGTCTTATGTTGGGGTTGAACTTAAAAACAAAACATTAGGTGTTATCGGAATGGGCCGTATCGGTGCCGAAGTGGCTTACCGTGCAAAAGGTCAACGTATGGACGTAATTGCCTATGACCCATTTTTAACTGAAGAACGTGCAAAAGAATTAGGTATTACAAAAGGTACTGTCGACGAAGTATGTGCAGCAGCAGACTTTGTAACGGTTCATACACCACTTTTACCTGAAACACGTAATATCATTAACAAAGAACGTTTTGCCATTATGAAAGACGGTGTACGAATTATCAACTGTGCTCGCGGCGGAATCATTAACGAAGATGATCTATACGATGCGATTGTTGAAGGCAAAGTAGCAGGTGCCGCACTTGATGTATTCGTACAAGAGCCTGCAACAGATCATAAACTATTAACTTTGCCACAGGTGATTGCAACACCTCACTTAGGTGCATCTACAGTAGAAGCACAAGAATCAGTAGCAGTCGATGTATCAAATGATATTATTAAATTCTTTAAAACAGGTACTGTAACAAACCCAGTAAACATGCCATCTATTCCGAAAGAAAAGCTTGCTGAAGTAGAGCCGTTCTTCGCTTTAGCTGAAAAGCTTGGTAAGTTTTTAATCCAAGTTACTGAAGAAAGCATCAAACAATTAAATATTTCTTATGCTGGTGAAGTTGCAAACTTTGATGTACGTCCATTAACAGCAAATGCCATTAAAGGACTGCTTTCAACGAACCACGGCTCTCACGTAAATGACGTAAACGCACGATACTTGGCTGAGCGTATCGGCATTCAAATTAATGAACATAAAACAACAACTGCTAAAGGCTTCACAAATTTAATCACGGTTGAAATCGTAACAGAAACAGAAACACATACAGTAGCTGGTACGTTATTAAATGGTCTTGGTGCCCGTATCGTTAAAGTAGAAGGCTTCGTAGTTGATGTCATTCCAAACGGCAACCTGCTTTACATTAAAAACCAAGATAAGCCGGGTTCAATCGGCCGTGTTGCTACTAAGTTGGCTGAAAAAGATATTAATATCGCAACAATGCAAGTAGGTCGCGATCAAATCGGCGGCTCTGCAGTCATGATGCTTGTCGTTGATAACGAAGTAACAACAGAAGATTTAATTTTTGTAGCACAACTTGAAAATATCGATGAAGTAAAAGCTATTACACTTTAATTATTCCCGCTACTGATGAACGGAAATTTCGTTCATCAGTAGTTTTTTTGTTTTAACATATTTTCAATTCGCATACATAAGTTTAAAGGACGATTTTATCTCTTATTATTTGAAACTTCGATCGGATAAAATCTTACATAAAACTTGGCGAAAGTGAAGAACCCTACCCGATTCCCATCAACAGTTCACTCTATTCGCTCACTTTTAACTAAAAGGAGAGTTTAGTTGAGAAAAATACTTTATTTCTTATTAATTGTTTTCTGTATCGTTGGTGTTTCTCTAGTAAATAACGAGCGTGTTCATGCAGCAGCCCCTTCTGCCACAATTAAAATTACAACAAAAGAGACCGAAGTGTTCGATGAGACGTTACAAAAAAAATTGATTACTTTGTCAAAAGCAACGCCCGTTATCGTACTTTCAGAAGCGGACGGATGGACTGAAATCCAATACAAAACGGTGATCGGCTATATTCCAAGTGAATATTTAAAGTCTGCATCCCCTCAATATATGCTCGTACAAGCGAAAGAAGAGCCACTTGTGCGTGTGACGAATAATCTACAGAGCGAAATTAAAGGAAAACTCCATTTAAATACAATTGTAGAGCTTTACGGGTCTGCAACAGCCGACTTTGTTTTCGTAAAATACGGAAAGCTTGCGGGCTTTGTAAATCAGCAGGCTCTTGTAAAACCTGTTTCAAAAGCAATGATCGTCAAAAGTTCAGCCGATTTAGTTGTAAGGGAAATCGCTAGTTCTTCGAGTCAGGAAATCGGGGTGTTACGTAAAAACAGCCCTGTTACAATGCTCACAAATTTAAAAGGGTGGGCATTTGTCACAACGGATAAATTATCAGGTTATGTGCTGACAAATGGACTGATTACACCGCCTGTCGAAAAAGAAAAACCGGTAAAACCAGTCACTCCTAAACCAGCAACCGATAAGAAAATCGCCTTAACCTTCGATGATGGACCCCATCCAAAAGTGACAAAACAAATTTTAAAAACACTAGAAAAATACG
Source organism: Solibacillus sp. FSL K6-1781 (assembly GCF_038630735.1). Lineage (GTDB taxonomy): Bacteria > Bacillota > Bacilli > Bacillales_A > Planococcaceae > Solibacillus > Solibacillus silvestris. Next base: position 3,516,695 of record NZ_CP152038.1, read on the forward strand.
ATGCAAAGGCAACATTTTTTGTTGTGGGGCAAGAGGTGAAGGAACATCCTGAAGTTTTAAAAGCGGTCTATAACGCAGGCCATGAAATTGGCAATCATACATTTAATCATGAAAAACTGACAACATTGCAACCAGAGGATATAAAGCAGCAAATCCAGTCAACCGATGCAATTATTAAATCGACAATCGGTCAACGGGCAACCGTCTTCCGCCCGCCATATGGAAGCTATGACGAAACGATTATAGACCAATTAAATGTTCCGAACGTGCTGTGGACAATTGATACACTTGACTGGAAGCATCGTGACCCGAAAAAAACGGTACTTGCGGTAAAAGAAGGTGCAAAAAATGGCAGTATCGTATTAATGCATGATATTCACCAGACGACTGCCGATGCATTGGATGAGATTCTCGCTACACTCCAAAAACAAGGCTATGAATTTGTGACCGTCTCTGAACTGTTAGGGAAATAAATAAAAGGACCTGGTGAATGTTTCAACAGGTCCCTAACTTATTGATATTCTTTTAATTGTAAAAAGCTTAAGTGCTCATTTATTAGAATGGAGTCAGCTTCAAAAAGTGGCAATGTGACAAGGTCCGTGCTTTGCGCTACCCCTAATGCTGCAATCGCAACAAAAAATAAGACACCAACTGCAATAAATGCAGACAGTATACGGTGTATTCTTTCCATCTCAGGATTGGCCTGTTTTCTGTTTTTGCTGCGTACAAGGCTGAAAAATCGGTTTTTGTTTTCAGGTAAATGAAGCACATGTTCACATGCCAAACAAAGGTATGCTGTATGATGGTCAATCGTAACCCGATCGATCTGAACTAAGTTGTTTGTGCGGCCGCAGTTTTCACAGCGACAAGTATTATTATTTACCATAAAAAAACCTCTTTCATCCCTTTCATACACCTATTATAGCATGAATTTTTAGAAAATTCATTCATTTAATACAAAAGACGCACTTAATTAAAGTGCGTCTGCTAGTTTATAATGTTTTCACTAACTGTAAAAATTCTGTAAGCGAAGTTACTTCATATGTCGGGACAATATCCGGATTGTGCGGCTTACTTTCGCGGTTAATCCAAACATTGCGCATACCGACACGCGACGAGCCTAAAATATCGGTCATTAAATTATCGCCGACCATTATCGCTTCATCTTTAGTAACCTGTGCTTTTTCCATTACAAATTCAAAAATAGAAGCATCCGGTTTCCCCTTACCAAAATCACCTGAAATAATGATATGGTCAAAATAAGGTACAATCTCCGGCGTAATCTCCAACTTTAAATTTTGTAAGCTCGGTGCACCGTTCGTTAATAAAACAAGCTCGTATTTCCCTTTTAATTCATCCAATACCGCAAATGTATCGTCATAGAAAAACGGTGCTTTTTTACGTTCCTCTACGAAACGCTCCCCTAGCTCTGCGCCTAATGCTGCAACTTCAATTCCGACTGCCGCTAAACCTTTTGTCCAAGCCTCAGTCCGATAAGCAGGCACTATTTCTTTCATCTGCTGAAATTGTGGTGTCGGATCATCAAACGTCCCCCAAAGACCTTCAAATGGGTTAATACCGATTAAGACTGTGTAGTCATATGTAGGGTAACTTTCATAAAGACTGCGTGCCGCTGATCTAACAGCCTCTTCCAATTGCTGAGAGTTGACGTTTGTCTTAGTCGCAGCATAGTCACATGTTTTTTCAAATGCCGTTTTTACCGAAAGTTGATCGAATAATAATGTATCATCCAAATCGAAAATAATTGTTTTGATAGCCATTGTTACGCTCCTAAAATTAATATATGTACCCATATATTTTACCATACTAAAGCGTAAAATTTCCGATACTTTTTTGACTTTTCAAACTTTTCGAGGTTAACTTCAATTTAGAATGAGAAGAACTTTTATTCCTTATTTCGTAATTGCTGCAACAGATTATCGACACGCTGTTTTTGGTTTGCCGTTTCTTCTCTCAATAATTCAATCTTATAGTCGAAACCATCGTCCTGAATACTTACAATATCGCCTTCTTTTATCTCTGATGGAATTTCAGCATGATGGATCAGGAGCTGCTCCGTTTCGTTTGAGCGTTTTAAAAAAATCGCGTACTCCCCATCAAATCGGTCTAGCGTGTATTTATTGTAGTTCATTTACACCTTCCCCTTTCGCATTGACTAATTGACTGTGCATCTATTTCATATGTTACCCCATCTGCTTTGATCACAATCGTTCCTGCTTCGGCAGTACTAAAACTTCACTATTTACATCTTGCCATATATCGATTACTTCCGCATGCGGGTGACCATACCTGTCCATTTGATCTGATATAAAAATCTTCTTCACAAAAAAAGACAAATAGCACATACCAATTGTTTGGTTGTGCTATTTGGTGATGTTTGAAGACTAACGATTAAGAATAAAGCTCATCTAAAATGGCGATTTTCTTCGCGATCGATTCTTCAAATGTCAGGATATATGCTGCTGGATCTTTCGGATTATGGAACTGTGTAATTTTGCCGGTCGTTGGATGTACGAACTTTGAAGAAGCCCCGCAGCCGATACCTAAAATTGTTTGCACTTCTTCCATAATGACAATATTGTAGATCGATTCTTCTTCCGGTTTACAATAGCCGACGTTTTCCAAGTTTCCTAAAATATTTTTCTGGCGGTACAAGTAATATGGAACATAGCCGTTTTCAGCTGTCCAGTCTGTTGCCATCTGCATCATTTTCCCTACTGTATCACGGTCCGCTACTTTATATTTATCTTTATTTCGCGTCATTTCTGATGCTCGCTTAAAGCTAAGTGTATGCACCGTTAAACTTTCAGGCTGCATTTTTGCCGATTCCGCTAATGAATGCTTGAATTCTTCGATACCTTCGTTGGGCAAGCCAATAATCAAATCCATATTAATATTATTCATACCGGAATTGCGTGATAGCCAAAACTTCTCGACTGTTTCTTCTACAGTATGGTGGCGTCCGATTGCTTTCAATGTTTCTTGTGTATAACTTTGCGGATTTACAGAAATGCGGTCAATGCCCCATTTTTTCAGCACTTCTATTTTTTCCGGTGTAATTGTATCCGGTCGCCCTGCTTCTACAGTAATTTCTCGAATGGACTCTGGATTCGGGAAAGCATCAAACATTGTTTTATATAATGCATCCATTTCATGTGCCTCGATTGAAGTCGGTGTTCCCCCGCCCCAGTAAATCGAAGTAATGCGCATATTCTTTTCCGTCAGCCATTTGCCCATTTCACGCAACTCGATATGCAGGCCATCGATAAATTTTTCTACACGACCCGCCTTACGATTTGACTGGATCGCATAGGCCGGGAATGTACAATAAGCACACATTGTCGGGCAAAACGGAACCCCAATATAAATAGAAATTTCTTTACCAAGCTCGTCCAAATCCGGAATAACCGTAAGTTGACGCTCAACAATTGCCTTCATCAATGCGATTTTCTGATCTGAAATACGGTAGTCCTCTTTCAGTACAGCGGCAATCTGCTCATCGTTCATACCTTCTTTACGATATTTATGATAAAGCTTAGTCGGACGTACTCCTGTTAAAATCCCCCACTGCTGAGTCATACCGGAATATTGTTCAAGTACATCAAGCATGACATGTGACAGTGCCCGCTTCATGCGGATGTTTTGCTCTTTTTCCGTTCCTTCTGTCGAATACTTAATCGAATAGTCGCTTGTATATTCCTGGCCCTCGACGTTAAGCTTGGCAAATGTGGAAATCGTAAAATTTTCATCGATAGACTTGTTAAACTCAATCGACATATCCGAACCGTCCTGCTCGATTTGAATAACGGAATCCTCGTAAAATAAATTGGCTATATGATTAAGAACACGTGTCCAGTCTTCTTTGAATTGCTCATTAATATGAATCGTTTTCATGTTATTCTCTACCTTCTTATGATATTAAATAAAAAATCTATCTCATTGTAACAAATATTAAGGTAGAAGAAAAAAAACATGTTTATTGTTAGTAAATTTAATTGGGATATTGCCCTCATTATCCTCAAAATAAAAAGGAGCCACACAAAAGTGTGACCCCTTTGAATCTTATAGTCCGTCGTACATTGCTTGGATTGGCTGTGTGATAATACGGTTAATTTCTTGAATTACTGCACTTAAAGCCATCTCCGCTTCCAGCATACCAATAATTTTTGGATTTTGCTGAGCTAACTGTGCTGTTTTTTGTAAAAATACATACTCTTCTTCTGTAATTTCTTCACCAGCATTTTGTTTGTCCTGCATCTTTAATTGAACATCGCGGAAGTTTGTGAATAATACTTTAGCTTCCTCATCTGCACGTACAGTTTCCACTGCGTTCTTTAAATTTTGAAACTCATCAGTCTTGCGGAATGTTGCTTCAAGTTTATTAATATCTTCATAAATATTAATCATGTAATATTCCTACTTTCTCTTTTTAGTTCGTCAAAAAGACGATTAACGCTTGAATGATCCCGACAAGACCACCAATAATGCCGCCCAGCCATGTGATTAATTTCAGCTCTTTACTAATAATACCTAGTACAAGCTCTTCTAATTTGGCGATAGGGAAAGAATCTACTTGCTCTCGAACGACTTCCGCTAAATTCAGTCGCTTCAGTACGTCTTCGATTTTTCCTTCTACTGCAATAAATGTTTTATCCATCATTTTAGGGAGCAGATCATTTGTAGCCCAGTCTTTTCCTTGTGGCCAATAGTCATTAATCGTTTTATCCAGGCGTGCCTCCAATGCCAATGCATTTTTTGCATAGCTTTGGATACTCGTTTCAATCGTATCAAAGTTTACATCATTCATAAAGTCCATTGCCGGGCGATTTTTAATTTTTTCCCATTCTGTTGTGAAAATCCGATTTAAAAGTGCAGCTGTTCCTGGAGCTTTTAAAAACTTTATAAGTTCACGCTGTACTTTATCAACAAGTGATGTCGAGTCTCCTAAAAACATCTGGATCATGCCGCCAAATGAACCTTTTGTCGACAAGAAGTCATCCAGCATATTTTTGATTGTCATCGTACCTTCCGGCGACAGAAAATAATCTTCACCCTTTTGCAAAATCTGTACGACTGCCTCATCGATTTTCTGGTCCAATACTGGCTCCAAATCATTCGGTAATAGTTCACGAATGGCTTTTGTAGATAACGTATTTTTTACTTTATGGAACTGCACGTGAATAAGTTCATCCACTTTCCCTTCGACTGTTTGCGGTAAATGTGTGAATCCTGCCAAACGAGTCCAGTCATTAATCGTTTTTTCATTTGTAAATATTTCTTGCGTCACTTTATTTTGCGCAAAGGTTAATACATTTTCACGTATTTCCTTTGATAAAAATTTTTTCTTAATTGTTTCAGGTGTCAGTAAATATTCTGTAACGGTTTTCCCTAACTGAATAGCCAAATCCTCGCGGCGTTTTGGGATCAGACCCGGTGTTAATGGCAGCTTCCATTTTTTAAAGTAGATTGGCTTATAAGGTCTAAACAGCATTTTGATTGCCATATAGTTCGTCGCTGCACCAACGACAGCCCCTACAACACCCAGCAGGAATATTAGCGAAATAAATTCTCCCATTTTGCTCACTCTTTCTTCATCATGTCTATGTTCTATTATTAATTTCAAAAAAGAAAAATTGCAACAATGTACTACTTTCTTGTACGATAAAAATGGGAGGGAAGTTTCATGATTCAACATTTTAGCTATAAGCCATTATTTGAAAACAGTCAAATTCCGGGGTGGTCCATCCGCTTTTTCTATGAGCAGAAACGTTATGTAGCTGAATATTATAAAGACGGAAGCATCAAATTCTTTGGGGAAAGCCCTGCTGAAGAACAGAAAGAACAGCTTGAGAAAATGATTCACGAGTTAATGCTCTTTCACGTTTATGAATAAATAAAAAGAAATGGGAGCAATCGAATTTTCGATGCTCCCATTTTTATGCGCGTTTCGAGTTAATCATAATTTAATAGCTGGCTGCAGGAAATTATTGCTGGCGGTTGCTAATTTTCCTGCCTATTAAATTATCATTATCTACCATTTCACAGTATCATAAATCTATTGTAATTTCAATTTTCTATCAATTTATGCTCATCTACTAATTATTTATTTCTTCAATATTAAAATTCAATTATCGAGTGGCTATTCCAATTTCACTCCAATATTTTTTTCCTCAAATTACAAATTGGAAAATTGTTTTTTTACGCAAATATTTTATGATTGTAGTATTAAAATTTTTTTAGGAGGTGTACTCTTTATTTGCCTCGCTCATTTGCGCCGCAGATAGGGAATATAGTTGGACGTAGACATAGGAATCGAACTAACCATTAGGTTGATAGCATTTGCTATCTTAATTGCCGCTACGGCATTTTTCGTTGCAACTGAGTTTGCAATAGTTAAAGTAAGAACGACAAAAATTGATCAGCTCGTTGCAGAAGGAAATAAATCTGCAATCCGGGCAAAAAAAGTAATTTCAAACCTTGATGAGTATTTATCTGCTTGTCAGCTCGGAATTACAATTACGGCATTAGGACTCGGATGGCTCGGAGAACCGACTTTCGAAATTATTCTTCATCCAATATTTGAGTTCTTTAACTTAAGCGGTAATGTCACAACTGTTCTTTCATTTATTGTTGCCTTCTCACTCGTAACGTTCATACACGTTGTCGTAGGGGAATTAGCACCAAAAACTCTCGCTATTCAGAAAGCAGAAGCCGTAACATTAAATCTATCTGGATTTTTAATTTTGTTCCATAACATCATGTACCCATTCATCCGTGCTTTAAACGGGTCGGCACGTGGATTAACTGGGCTTTTCGGCTTAAAAATGATTTCTGAATCTGAAGAAGCACACTCTGAAGAAGAGCTTCGCATGATTTTATCAGACAGCTTTAAAGGTGGGGAAATTAACCACTCTGAATACGAATATGTTAATAGTATTTTTGAGTTTTCTGATCGAATAGCGAAGGAGATAATGGTACCTCGAACTGAAATTATCAGTATTGAAAGAGGTCAAACGATTCGCGAAGTATTTGAAGTAATGGGCATTGAACAATATACACGTTATCCGGTTACAGATGGTGACAAAGACCATGTCATCGGCCTTGTTAACATGAAGCATTTATTAACAGCTTATATTAAAGATGCTGCAAATGGCGATAAGCTTGTTGATGATTATATGCAACCGGTTATTCGAGTAATCGAAACAATTCCTGTCAGTGATTTATTATTAAAAATTCAAAATGAACGTATTCACCTCGCAATTTTAATGGATGAATACGGCGGTACTTCCGGTTTAGTAACAATTGAAGATATTATCGAGGAAATTATCGGTGATATTCAAGATGAATTCGATGAAGATGAAATTCCGGAAATTCAGGAAATCGCTGAAGACCACTACATCTTTGACTCTAAAATGTTATTGCAGGAAATGAATGATATTTTAGGTACAACAATTGAAGATGAAGATATCGATACAATCGGCGGATGGTTCATGACTCAACGCTTTGATGTTCAAGAGGGCGATATAATTGAATCAGAAGGTTATCAGTTCAAAGTAACTGAACTGGACGGTCATCACATTTTGTATATTGAAGTAACAAAACTTCCACCGTCTGAAACGACAGACGAGGAAATTCTATAATTGATACAAAAAACCACACTTTCTCCAGTAGGAAAAGTGTGGTTTTTAATTCCGGTTATTTATTTACCCTTATTTAGCTTTCGTTCGTCTCAGTCAAATTATGCTTTACTGCATATAAAGCCGCCTGTGTACGGTCCTGTACATGGAGCTTCGCAAAAATATTCGATATATGGGTTTTAACCGTTTTTTCCGTTACATATAACGAAGAAGCGATCTCCCTGTTGCTCTTGCCCTTTGTCAGTTCCGCCAATACATCCTGTTCCCTAGGTGTCAGTGGATTTAAAATATGGGGCTTATTCTCATCTTCACGCAGCCCTTCTTCCAATTGCGAAGTCGCATCCGGATGGATCGTATTTTCACCGCGCATAATTTGCCGAATCGATTCAACTAGATCATCCGGTTCGATATCTTTTAGCTGGTAGCCTGAAGCCCCTGCATCAATTGCCGGAAGCACATGGTCTTTATCCGAAAAGCTTGTCAGCATCAGTACTTTAATATGCGGCCAATTCTTTTTTATTTTTTTAGTTGCCTGGATGCCGTCCATCTCAGGCATGACGAGGTCCATTAAAACAATATCGGGAGAAAGTTGTTCAACAAGCTCTACTGCCTCTAATCCGTTTTTCGCTTCCCCTACAACTTCGATATCCTTTTGGGTTTTTAAAAAGAATAATAACCCTCGTCTTACTACATGATGGTCATCTGCTATTAGTACCCGTATCATCAAATCCCCCCCCTAGTATGGTAAACGGACAAGTAATTCTGTTCCTTTTCCTATTTTACTTACCCAATCCGCGGTTCCTCCAACTGCATGTGCCCGGTCAATAATTGATTGCATGCCAATTGATGGTATGCGGCGATGTGCCTCCACATTAAAACCATGGCCTGCATCGTTTACAACGAGTAATACATCGGTAGCGGTCACATTTATATATATTTCCACATTCTTTACACCTGCATGTTTCCGTACATTATTCAATGCTTCTTGAGTAATTCGGAAAAGCGTTTCCTCTACTCTTGACGGGAATTGAATGACCCCCGAAACATTGACCGTTAATTTCAGGTTCAGCATTTCTGCATACACTTTAATCGCTTCGATCAGTCCGCTTTCCAACCCTTTTGGACGGAGCTGCCAAATGAGTGCACGCATTTCCGTCAAAGCTTCCTGTGTAAGCTCTTGAATATCTTTAAACGTTTCTTTAATATCCTGCTCATCACTCATCTCAACTCCTGCACGGGCTGTCAGTGTTACCGAAAAGAGCAGCTGGTTGACAGAGTCATGCAAATCGCGTGCTAACCGGTTACGTTCCTGAACAAGTGCAATTTCCTGCTGTTCATTTGTCAGGTAAATACGTTTAATCGCAGAACCCATCTGAAAGGCAACCGATTCAAGTAAATCTAGCTCCTCATCAGAAAAGCGCACCGTATTTCTTGAAGCGACATTGAGCAACCCGAAGCGTTCCTGACCTGATTGCAATGGTACAGTCGCATGATGGGTAATTTCGTTATGATCACCTACATTTGCTGCGATGGCACTTTCGATGCGCTGACATTCAATAATATTCGAAGCTTTTTTTAACTCTTCATTGCGGAACCGTGATACACACCAGCATCCGCCCTTCTTTAAATAGTGGCACTCGTTATAGTTCAGCGCATCCGGCAGATCCTGCTTCACGACAAGCTCCGATTTCCCTTTTTCATCGATAAAGAAAATCCAGCCCGTTTCGAATTTTGTCCCGCTTAAAAATTTCGACAGCGCACCCTTTAGCATCGGAATCATCTCTGTTTCCTCGTTTAACAGCTCAGCAATTTCTTTTAAAATGGCAATATTAGATTGGTCTTTTGTCATACTGGCTCTTCCTTTGCTACTTCACTTTTCTCTATCATACCATTTCAATTAAATAGTACGCACCGCTATCCCTCTCATACTTTTGAATGAAAAAAATTCTGCTATCGTTTACAATAGCAGAATTTCCCTTTACGTTATTTTAAATATTCCACGCGGTATACGTCATGGCGTCTGTCTTTAAGATGCTTAACAGTACCGTCTTGGCGTTGTCGGCGCAATATTTCAAGATCGACATCCCCGATCAGTACCATTTCCAAGTTTGGACTCGTCTCTCCGACGATCCCATCACGTGCAAATTCAAAATCGCTCGGTGCAAAAATGGCCGATTGTGCGTATTGGATATCCATGTTTTCCGTTTCAGGCAAGTTGCCCACCGTTCCGGAAATAACCGTGTAGATCTGGTTTTCGATCGCACGTGCCTGTGCACAATAGCGCACGCGTAAATAGCCATGACGATCTTCTGTACAAAACGGTGTGAAAATAATATTCGCGCCCATATCTGTTGCAATACGCGCAAGTTCCGGAAACTCGATATCATAGCAAATCTGAATGGCAATCTTGCCGCAGTCGGTATCAAACACACGGACTTTATCGCCGTTACTGATTCCCCACCACTTACGTTCATTTGGTGTAATGTGAATTTTATATTGTTTTTCAATCGTTCCGTCACGTCTGAATAAATAGGCGATATTGTAAATCTCCTCATCTTCTTCCTCAACGAAATGCGAACCACCGATAATGTTCACATTGTAGCGGACCGCCAGACTTGTAAACAGTTCGATATATTCAGGTGTATATTTCGTCAATTTACGAACAGCCTGTGACGGTGATTTATCATTTAAGAAACTCATGAGCTGTGTCGTAAAAATTTCAGGAAAGACAACAAAATCCGAGCCTGCATCAGACCCGACATCAACAAAGTATTCACACTGCTTCGCAAAGTCCTCAAAGGAATCAATCGCGCGCATCATATATTGAACAACACAAATACGCACTGGATAACTTGTCTTGAAATGACGCTTGGACAGCGGTCGGTAATCGACGTTGTTCCATTCCATTAATGTCGCATACTTGCCTGAAGCTGTATCATCCGGTAAATAGTTTGGATTAATACGCATTAAAATAAAGCCGTTCATCATTTGGAATGTCAGCACCGGGTCATATATTTTATGGCGACTTACCGCATCCACATAATCACGTGGACTCATCTCATCCGAATGGACATGATAGTTTGGAATACGGCCGCCAATAATGATAGATTTCAAATTAAGTGTTCGCGCCAGATCTTTCCGCGCCTCGTATAGTCTTTGACCGACCTTCATACGGCGGTATTCCGGGTGTACCATTACTTCAATACCATACAAATTATAGCCATCCGGATTGTGATTAGTAATAAAACCATTGTCGGTAATATCATTCCATGTATGACGGTCATCGTATTCATCGAAGTTAATGCGCAGGCTCGAGCAGGAACCAATTACCTTCCCATCAAGCTCGGCTACCATTTGTCCTTCAGGGAAAATCGTTAAATGGCTGTATAAATGCGCTCGTTCCCACGGCTCCATACCCGGAAAACATATACGCTGTATCTCTAGTATCGAGTCAATATCCTCTGTAGTCATATTTCTTATTATCATAGGTTTTTCAAATTTGGACATATCTAATGAATCTGTCATGCAAAACTCCCCCTCCATATATAGACTTTCCTTTTAATAGCGATCAATAAACGTAGTAATTTACTTTTTCTCGAATTCAAACTATAATCAATGAGAATAAATATGAAAAACTTCTGCTGATAGAAGTTAAATTTTGAATATCGAGGTAGCACTATGTCCAAAAAACTTGAAAATGCCTTGCTCATTATTTGGGTTGTATCGTTGACAGCAACGCTCGGATCATTGTATTTTTCTGAAATACGAGGATACGAACCATGTACATTATGCTGGTACCAGCGCATTTTAATGTACCCTATTGTGCTGATTTCAACGATTGCCTACATCCAGAAAAATGCGAAAATTGCATTAACAACAGCCGTTTTTTCTACAATTGGCGCGGCAACATCTTTATACCATTATAGTCTACAGAAGTTAGTTTTTATGCAAGATGCAGCACCTGCTTGTGGTCGTGTAGCATGTACAGGTCAGTATATTAACTGGCTGGGCTTCATTACGATCCCATTTTTGGCGCTTACTGCCTTTATTATTATTGCGGCAGTTAGTTTTTATATGTTAAAAGTTTTAAAGGGGGAGAAATAATTTGAAGAAGTTAGCGATTGTCGGTGCAGTAATTGTGTTATTATTCGCAGCAATTATCGTCCTGACAAACATGAAGAACAATGAAAAACTAGAAGGTAATCCATATGGTACAGACAACCTGAAGCAATCTACAATTGATCTTCTTGATGATAAAAACTATCAAAATATCATTTTACCAGATGCATTGGCAGAAAAAATCGAGTCAGGTGAAGGCGTTGTCGGCTATTTCTTCAGTCCAGAATGTTCTCACTGCCAAAACTACACTCCAAAACTTATGCCGATTGCCGACGAACTTGATGTTCAAGTCGATCAATTAAACATTCTTGAGTTTGATGAATGGAATACTTATAATATTACATCAACACCAACACTTATCTACTTCGAAGACGGCAAAGAGGTTGCCCGTCTGGAAGGTGACGCACCAGATGAAACAACGCGTCAATTCTTTAACGATGTTGTGTTAAAATAAGACTATATTTAAATCGTGTTCTTTACGAGCACGATTTTTCATTTGGAGGAAAATTAATGTTCACATATATCATTCACGAAAACGGACAAACCGTAGAAGACCTGCTGCGCGATAAATGGCGGTTAGGCAAAAAGCTAGTTCACGAATTACGCATGGCTAAAGCAGTAACAATTGATGGAGAGCCCATTATGTGGAAGGAGCCGTTTGAAAAAGGGACAAAAATCGAATTTGCATTTGATATTCCCGCTTCGAACTATACTCCAACGGACAGCTGCGATGTAAAAATCCGCTATGAAGACGAGCACTGCCTTATTGTTTCAAAGCCTAAAGGAATGGCGACACATCCAAACGAGCCAACTGACAACGACACATGCATGAATCATGTCATGCGTTATATTATGGATAACGGCGGGCATTATGCGGAGCATGTTCACCGTTTAGATCAAGGAACAAACGGCTTACTGCTTGTCGCAAAGCATCCGGTTGCAAAGTCTATTTTCGACCGTATGATCGAAGAAAAAACAATCGTGCGTACGTATGCCGCAGAAGTTCAGGGCAACCTTCGTACAGACAGCGGTACGATCAACGCTGGTATTGGTAAAGACCGTCATCATAATACTCGCCGTGTCGTATCACCTACCGGCCAGCATGCAGTGACACATTACGAGGTAGTGAATCGCTATAAAGGTACTTGTGTTGTCCATGTTGTTCTTGAGACAGGACGTACACACCAGATTCGTGTGCATATGGCGCATCTGGGCCACCCGATTGTTGGCGATACAATGTACGGTGCACGTGAAACCGCGTCAGGTGATTATGCATTGCACGCCATTCAGCTAGCATTTATGCACCCGTTTTTAGACGAGCAGATCATCGTGAAAGATAACTAAAAAAGAGGCGTTCGTAATTAAAATACGGACGCCCTTTTTTCTATCTTTTTTCACGCTCAATATAAGTTACTTCATTCGCTCTTGAAAATTGATAAATCAAGCTTCTACCGGTTGAGTGCAATTCTTTTTCTTTAATGACAAACTGATCCCCTGTTTTTGTTGTAAATGTGATATCTCCCTTGTTACTGCCTACTACATATTCATAAACAACTTCATCGAAATCTTCCCACCGATATTGTTGTTCCTCAAATAAATGATGTCGCTCCAATTGTTCCTGGCTAATCAACAAATAATTTTGAGTCGATAAGTACCCAATGCCAACACTCAATATAAAGAGTAATAGTCCAATCAAATAAACTTTTATATTACGCCTGTACGCTAAAATCCACAGCATCACTATCGCAACAAAACACGCCACCAGAACTAGTCTTAAATTAATTGGATTCGGAATAAACGTAGCGGCTGTGTTATTATACTGGAAAAACTCCATCTGAAAAATCGGATGGAAAATCATAATAAAAGGTGCAACAACTACAATCGTTACTGCAGCCATCGAGAAAAACAAACTCGGTGAAAAGTTTTTAAACACAGTTTCACTCCCCCTAAGTAAAAACGATGTTAGAAATCAAATTTGAAATTATCAGGATTTTGTCCAAAACGTTCATTACGGTTCAATGCATTTAACTGCTGCATCGTTTCATTCGTTAATTCGAAATGATATAGTTCACTATTTTCTTTTATGCGTGAAGCTGTAACAGATTTCGGAATAATGATGACATCGTTTTGCAAATGCCAACGTAAGATGATTTGAGCTGGTGATACATTATATTCATCTGCAATACGAATAATCGTTTCATCGTTTAAAACTTTTCCGCGTCCAAGCGGTGACCATGCTGTTACCGCAATTTGCTGCTGTTCACAAAATGCACGTAGAGGTTCTTGGGTTAAATACGGGTGGGCTTCGATTTGGTTAACCATTGGCGCGACGTTGCAAGTTGCCAAAATTGTCTTTAAATGATGTTCATGATGGTTTGATACTCCCGTTACACGGATGAGTTTTTCATCATACAAGCGTTCAATTGCACGGTACGTATCTACATATTTATGTTCGACCGGCCAATGTGTTAAATAAAGATCCACATAATCCATATCAAGCTTTTTCAATGATGTTTCGAATGCACGTAAAGTATTGTCATAGCCTTGGTCGCTATTCCAAACTTTTGTTGTAACAAAGAGATCCTCGCGCGGTACAGAAGAATGGCGAATGGCTTCCCCTACTTCTTCTTCATTGTAATAAAGCGCTGCTGTGTCGATTGCACGGTAACCTAGATCAAGCGCTGTTGTAATCGCCTCAAGTGTTTCATCACGGTCTGTCATTTTATAAACGCCTAATCCTAAATAAGGCATTTCTGCGCCATTGGCTAATTTTTTCGTTGAGTGTAAATTCATTTTGTTCACCTCTTAAATTTGATTGTCCTTATTATAACATTCTAATTATTTGCCGTTTATTAATCGCTATCAATTGTTAATGCTTACTGGCCAGTAAACTTATTATCTACTATATTCCCATTACCAGAATAATCTTCCAGATACAGGAGTATATATTATAATATATTCTCTTGGAGGAGCTGAAAAACTATGATGGATACACAACTAGTTTTGACTGGATTTTTGAAGCGTGCACAACGGTATTTCCCGAACAAACAAATTATCTCCCGTACAAGCCCCACTAAGACACATCGCATTACATTCAATGACTATGTAAAAAGAACGCATCGATTAGCGGATGCCCTAACAAAGCTTGGGATGAAGCGCGGCACAAAAGTCGGTACATTTGCCTGGAATCATCATCGTCATCTCGAAGCGTATTTTGCGATTCCGAGCAGTGGTGCAGTTTTACACACGATTAACATCCGACTTGCCCCAGAACATATTGTTTATATTATTAATCATGCCGAAGATGAAATTTTATTGATTGATAGCGACTTATTCCCATTAGTCGAGCCTGCACTAGGCCACTTAAAAACGGTCAAGCATATTATTGTCATGGGTGATGAATTGAGCGCTCCACAATCTAGTTTTCCGAATGTATACAGCTACGAACAGCTTCTTCAGGAAGCGGATGAAAATTTCGAGTTTCCGACAGATCTGGATGAAAATTTGCCGGCTGGGATGTGCTACACTTCAGCAACGACGGGTATGCCAAAAGGTGTCGTTTATACACATCGAAGCATCGTACTGCATAGCTTGGCACTAGGTCTTGCTGAATCCTTTGCCATTAAAGAAAGCGATACTGCCCTGCCGATTGTACCGATGTTCCATGCAAATGCATGGGGCTTCCCGTTTGCTGCATTGAATTTCGGCTCAAATATTATTTTACCGGGACCGATGATGACACCTGGCTTAGTTTTGGATCTGATTGAACAAGAGAAAGTAACGATTACAGCTGGAGTTCCAACGATTTGGCTTGGTGCACTTTCTGAACAGGAAAAACAGCCTCGAGATCTCTCTTCTGTCCGTTTAATCATTTCGGGTGGTTCCGCTTCCCCGAAAGGTTTAATTCAAGCTTACAATGAAAAACTCGGTGTTCCGTATATCAACGCTTACGGTATGACGGAAACTTCACCGCTTGTAAGTATGTCGCATCTTATAAGTGAGATGAACGACTATACAGATGATGAACAGTTAAACATTCGTGTATCCCAAGGATTGACGGTTTCGCTAATTGAAACAGAGGTCGTGAACGAAAACGGTCCGGTTCCATGGGATGGCAAAACAATGGGTGAACTACGTGTCCGCGGTCCATGGATTGCCTCAGAATATTATAATGATGAGCGGACAAAAGAAGCATTCCGAGACGGCTGGCTTTATACAGGTGACATTGCGGTATATACAAAAGAAGGCTATATCAAAATTACCGACCGCACGAAGGACCTAATTAAATCCGGCGGTGAATGGATTTCGTCCGTTGATCTTGAAAATGCCCTCATGTCACATCCTGCTGTTTTCGAAGCAGCCGTAATTGCGGTCCCACATCCGAAGTGGCAGGAGCGTCCATTGGCATGTGTCGTTTTAAAAGAAGGTGCAACGGCATCTAAAGAAGAGCTCATCGAGTCAATTGAACTGGAGTTTGCAAAGTGGTGGCTTCCGGATGATGTTGTATTTTTAAACGAAATCCCAAAAACTTCTGTCGGCAAATTTCTAAAAGCAACATTGCGAGAACAATTAAAAGACTACGAGGTTCAAATTTAACTAGAAAAAGTATAAAATCTTAGTACGAAACGGATATTTTATAAAATTGATTGAAATGAAGGGCGAGTGTAGCTGACGGCTACGCCTTTCGCTACAAGCAAGCTTCCTGCGGGAACAATATTCCGACAAAAGCGAAGCGGCAGGAGCACCGACCCCTGAGACTACAGGCTCAGGCCGTGCCCGCGGAAAGCGTTCCGGAATAGAAATCAATTATTATGCATGCAAAAAGACGCCACTTTTCTTTGAGAAAAGTGGCGTCTTTGGATTATGTCCCAAACTAACTTTTTTATTTTCCCTCTTCCTGCTGTTCATCCTCTTCATCATCAAACTGCTGCGGATCTGAAATGCGTTCCGCTTCTTCCAATTGTCCGCCGTCTCGCAAGTTCTCCATTTGCTTCCCGAGAATTTTCAGCTCATCCATCGTATTAGCCATATTTCCATTAACGATTTCTTCTCTTTTCATATAAATCCCTCCAAATTAATTTAGTATTATTTTTTTCCAATTTCGACTGATTTCTGTCATAAATAAAGTATTCATTCAAATAATTTATGCTATACTGAAAAAAGAGATAATTAAAACATGAGGAGGATTCTTCCATGAAATTACTTTTAATTCTTGGTGTCAGCATATCATTTTTAATCGCTATTTTCACAGCTGGCTATGATAGCAAACCATTCTCAAAAGAAAGATAATTCCACTAGCTTTCCAGTAAAGGACAATCGTTAATTAGCGATTGTCTTTTTCATTTGACTTTTATTGTTGCATATTTTATATTAGTTACATAAAGTAAGTTGATTATAAAAAATAACCATTAAGGGAGATCATATATTATGGCTACACATTTTCATAAAAAACCGAATCTTTATCCTGCTCATGTTCAATTAAAAGTTTCTGACTTAGTACGTTCGATCGAATACTACACAACAGTTATCGGCTTTAAAGTATTACAGCAAACAGAAACGGAAGCATACTTGACAGCAGACGGACAAACAAGCTTAGTATCACTAGTCGAAGTACAAAATGCTCAGCCACTTAAACAAGGCTTTGCAGGTTTATACCACTTAGCATTACTATTACCCTCTCGCAAGGACTTAGGAAACATCGTACAGCATTTTGTTAACATGAATATTCGTCTCGGTGCTGCAGACCATGATGTTTCAGAAGCGCTTTACTTAAACGATCCGGATGGAAACGGAATGGACTTGGAATCAGGACGAACAAGTGCATATGGTGACAGAACAGCTGAATTTCCAGCCGATTTTAGCAGCTGCAGACGGCAATTGGAACGGCTTGCCTGCTGACACTGTTATGGGGCATGTACACTTATCCGTAGTAAACCTGGACAAATCGGAGCAATTTTATACAAATGTATTGGATTATAATGTCGTGACTCGTTACGGTGCACAGGCGCTGTTCGTATCAACAGGTAAATATCATCACCATTTCGGCTTAAATACTTGGAACAGCAACAACGGCCATGCTCCAACAAACGATATGGTCGGTTTAAAATCCTTTACGGTCGTGTTAAAAGATGCGCAGTATGCAGAAGAAGTAAAACAAAGCCTGACAACTAACGGCTTCATCGTTGAAAACTTTGCAGAAGCACCAGCACACGGGGGTACTCAGCTATTCTCAACAGTTGATCCAAACGGTTTACGCATCATCTTTACATTAGATGGTGAATAAGGCGAAGAAAATAACCTAAAGCACGAGCCCGAAAAATTTTTCGGGCTCTTTTTGAAACTTTATTTTCTATCCTACGTATACATAATTAATTACAATTAACGGAGGAATTCATTTGTCACTATTTAATAAAGTTTTAGCAAGTGTTGGTATAGGAGCTGCAAAAGTTGATACAAAATTGCACAAATCAACTTACACGTTGAATGAAAATATTTCAGGTGTTGTAGAAATCATCGGTGGTAGCACGGAACAGCAAATTGATGCAATCTATCTAACACTTCATACAAACTTTATCCGCGAAATCGATGATAAAAAGATTAAAGATGAAGCGGTGCTGCACAAATACAAATTAAATGAGCCATTCACAATTCAGGCAGACGAAAAACGCCAAATTCCATTTTCATTCTCCCTGCCCCCTGTTGTTCCGGTAACGACCGGCAACTCGCGTGTATGGATTCAAACAGGCTTAGATATTAAAAATGCGGTCGATCCTAAAGATAAAGACTTTATCGAGATTCAGCCGACTCGTCTTGCGAACGGTGTGTTAACTGCCATTCAAAACATGGGCTTCCGGTTGCGTAAAGTAGATAACGAACAAGCCCCTTCTTATTTACGCCGCCAAACACCGATTGTACAGGAATTTGAGTTTACACCGACAAACAACACGTATCGCCGGTATCTAAACGAACTTGAAGTTGTCTTTTTACATCAATCATCAAACTCAGTCGAAATTTTATTGCAAGTAGACCGACGTGCCCGCGGGCTTGGAGGATTTTTATCCGAAGCGCTCGATATGGATGAAAGCTTCATCCGTCTCACATTATCCGAACACGACAATATCCAGGCAAAGCTTGAGCAAGTAATTAAAACGAAGATGAAATAATCAAAAGGCAAGAAGCATCAGTCGCTTCTTGCCTTGTTTTATTTTAAACCTGGATAGTTTTGTTGTCTTAGTACTTCGTAAATCACAATTGCCGCTGTATTTGATAAATTCAGTGAGCGAATATGGTCACTTTGCGGGATGCGCAGGCACATATCGGCACGTTCTTTTGCAAACTCCTTTGGCAAGCCAGTCGTTTCTCTTCCGAACATAAAGTAAAGGTCACACTCTGAATTGCTGAAATCATGTGTCGTAAACGGCTCATCACTATATGTCTCAATTAAATACACATCGCCATCTTTACTGTACTCGATAAAATCTTCTAAAGAATCATGGTAAACGACATTCACGTGTTCCCAATAATCCAATCCAGCACGCTTCAGCATTTTGTCATCTGTTGAAAAGCCCAATGGACGGATTAAATGTAATGATGTATTCGTTCCAGCACAAGTACGGGCAATGTTGCCTGTGTTTGCCGGGATTTCTGGTTGATATAATACGATATGGTTTGGCACTTCTGATCCTTCTCTCTTAATGATTTAACATTGCTAGCCCTTTATCAATCTCGACCAGCACTTCTTCATCCTGCTCTGTTTTTCTGGCAGCCAATAAAATATTCTCTGCCCCATCCGTTCCGATTTTACCAATTGCCCATGCTGCGGTCCCTCTTAATACAGGACGCTCATCTTTTTGCAGTACTTGAACTAAATCAGGCATCGCCGCTTCTTCTTTAAAGTGGGCCAGCGCTAAAATGGCATTGCGCTGAATCGGCTTTTTACCGCGCCATGAGCCGGATACATGACCAAACTTTGCCTTAAATTCCTTATTGGAAATCGATAAAAGCGGCTGTAGTAAAGGTTTTGCGATTTCAGGATCGGGAGTGAATTCATCATGGATCCAGTTCAGCTTTCCTTTATTTTTCGGGCACACTGTCTGACATGTATCACAGCCATACAAACGGTTTCCGATTTTTGCCCGAAACTCATCCGGTAAAAATCCTTTCGTTTGAGTTAAAAAGGCAATGCACCGCTGTGAATTCAGCTGCCCAGGTGCAACTATCGCTCCAGTTGGACAAACATCAATACATAATGTACAGTCTCCGCATTCATCCTCCATCGGTGTGTCAGGGGCAAACGGGATATTTGTGATGATCTCGCCTAAATAGACGTACGAACCAAACTCCGGTGTAATGATCGAACAATTTTTGGCGCTCCAGCCGATACCTGCCCGTTCTGCAACTGCACGATCTACTAGTTCCCCAGTATCGACCATCGATTTCACCTTTACATTTGGCACACGTTCATGCAGCCATGCTTCAATGAGCTGCAGACGTTCACGAACAGCTGTATGATAGTCAATCCCCCATGAAGCACGGCAAAAAATGCCGCGGCGCTCCCCTTTTTTTCCTTGCGGGGCATCTTGCATGCGTGAAGGATAGGCAATCGCGATCGCAATAATACTTTCTGCTTCATCTAATAATTTTAAAGGCTCTGTACGCAGCTCTATATTTGCTTCTTCAAAGCCTGATTGGTATGCTAATTGTTGCTGACGACGCAGACGGTTTTTCAATTCATGAAACGGAGCAGCGGTCGTAAATCCGATTTTATCAACACCAATAGATGCTGCGTATTTCACTAAATCTTCTTGAAGTTGATGAACTTTCATTTCACATACTCCTTTCAAATGATACAATAATTATAAACTTATTCCGTATTACATATTTTAGTATTTCTCCCATTAAAAATAATGTAAGAGGGTGTTCTCATGAATATTTCAATAAATGAAGCTCTTTTTTCTGTCAATGAGCAATTAAAAATTGGCCTTATCCATTATAGCAAAATTATCGTCGAAGAATCTCCTCAAATGATTAAAGGTCGCACACAACTTTATCAGGAAAATCTATATCTGGAATTACAGGAAACACCTGTGACAGAACGTCCTGGTATTAAAGAGTGGCGTCAGCTTTGGAAGGCTTTTGGCGGGGACCCGAACCGGTACCGTCACTCTGCGGAAAGCTTAATGCGCCGTATCGCCAAACAGCAATATTTAGCACCGTTCCATTCGGCTGTTGATTTAAATAACTTCTTCTCCCTGCAATACGAAATTCCTGTTGGCATTTATGATGCAGAAAGTATTGATGGTAATGTGGAAATCAATGTCGGCAATGCATCGACAGGCTATGAAGGAATTAATGGACGCTTTAATTCATTGGAAAACATCATCCACGCCAAGGATGCAATCGGTCCATTCGGCAGCCCCTTTGTTGATTCAAAAAGAACGGCAGTGACAGAAGCTACGACAAATGCGCTGCAAATCTTTTATTTACGCCCTTCCCTCAGTGGAAAGGAAGCTGCTGAACTACTAGGCAGTGCAGGAAACATGTTTACGCAAATTAGCGGTGGCGAATATGAAGTACATATTCTTTCAAAGGAAAATTCAAAAGTTCATATTTAAGGAGTGAAATCGTTTGACTATTAACTTAGCTGAGGCAGTAAAACTAAAAAGTATCATTACGAAAAGAATCCAGGAACGAACAATACAAGTGCATTCATTAACACATGCTATCATTGAAAAAGGCGAACAGCCGAAAACACCTGATTATACACTCGAAATGCTTGAATCCGAGTTAAAAGAGCTTCGTTATGATTCACGTAAACTTGATGCCCTGATCTACCGGGCTAATATCGACAATACTATTGTGTTTAAAGATGAGGAAATGCCTATTGTAGAGGCGATTGAACTTGCGAGTCAATTACGTGCAGAAGCACAATTTTGCAAAAACCTTGGTTCTGAGGAAAAAGAGGCTTTCTACCATAATTCCGGTGATGCCATACTTTACCGTGTAGCATTGTATGATCCAATGACATACCGAAACCGTGCAAATGAGCTTGAAAAGGAAGCACATCGCCTTTCCAATTTAATTAATGCCAAAAACTATCAAGTTGAAATTGAATTTGATGACAGCAACTATTTCTAAACCTAGGGCGGTGAGACTCCAAACTAGGTAATAACGGGCGATTTTTGCTTCGGCATCCCCAACTAATGGTCAAACCGATGACCCTTTACCGTTTACACTGTTACCTTTCACACATAACCAACTATAGTAAAAGCTAACACAATCGTAATTGAGTATTTTTGCTCGCCCGTTATTAAAAGACACCTGCTCACCTACACGTGAAAAGGTGTCTTTGCTTTTTATTTCATCTAAATCTACTCTACACCCGGTAAAATGCTTAATGTCTTTTCATCTGCATCTAATAATACGTCCACACCTAATGGAATCGCAATATTAGGCTCGCAGTGACCAATTTTGAACCCTGCTACTGCCGGTTTGTTAAACGGCTTCAAATACCCTTCTATTACCTTCAGCACATCTTCATAGCTGTATGTATCATCCGGCATATTAAAGTCTGCTATTACAAAGCCTGCTGCAAGCTCCAGCTTTCTTGAAAGACGCAGCTGATTCAGCATTGAATCAATTTGCTCGATTGTTTCACCTAAATCTTCAAGAAGTAAAATTTTATTGCGTACATCAATTTCAAATTTAGTTCCAAGTGTGCTGACAATACGGTTTAAATTTCCGCCTGTCAATTCGCCTCGTACAGCTCCCGGTATAACTGTCGTAAGAGGTGAAATGCTTTCTGTATACTGAATTTCAATCGGCTGGAATAACTGCTGGAACATTTTTTTAGAAAGAGGATCCAGTTCCCCTTTTGGACTAGACAGCATCGGACCATGGAATGTCACTAAATTTGCAAACTCGTTTACTTGTGTATGTAAAGTCGTCACATCGGAAAAGCCCCAAATTATTTTCGGATTGTCCTCGATTAATGGATAGCTTATCTTATCGATGATTCTTGAGATTCCATAGCCGCCCTTCACTAAAAAGACTGCCTTCACTTCCGGATCAACAATCATTTGGTGGAAGTCTTTAATCCGCTCCTCGTCGGAACCTGCCAAATAGCCTTCGTATGCCTGTACCGTATTACCAAGCTTATACTTTAAACCTAATTCCTCTAAAAACGCTAATTTATCCCCTACTGATTCTATATTAAGCGGACTACTTAAATTAACTAATCCTACTGTATCGCCATGCTGTAACCTTGCTGGTCGAATTTTCATGCTAATGACCTCCTTTTGCTTCTGTCGTTATTGTATCATAGCGTTTTATGTAAAGCGCATTGCAAATTCCATGTGGTTGTCCCTATAATAGATAAAATCAATTTCCAATATAAGGAGATGCTCAATAATGAAATTTCCACCACAGCTACTGCTCATTTTCGCTACTTTATTGTGGGGCGGCAACTTTGTAATTGGACGAGCTGTTTCAGGAGATATTCCTCCGATTACACTTGCCTTTTTACGTTGGATTGTCGCCTTTCTCGTATTTTTCCCAATCGCTTACAACCGGACGAAAAAAGAATGGCCTGCGCTGAAACAGCATTGGGGTGCTGTCATCGTTTTAGCAATAACAGGAGTTGCCGCATTCAATACACTCGTCTACATCGGCTTGCATGATACAACATCCATTAATGCATCTTTAATGAATTCATCAACACCGATTATTATATACATACTGAGCTTTATCTTTTTAAAAGAACGGTTAACGAAGTTCCAAATGATCGGCACACTGCTTTCTTTAGCCGGAGTGCTCTTTATTATATCCGGAGGCTCATTACAAAGCCTGCTTTCATTTTCATTCAACAAAGGGGACTTGATCGTTTTGATTGCGGTAGTGTGCTGGAGTTTCTATTCATTACTCATTAAAAAGTACGCAGGTAAGCTGCCGGGTTATTCAACGTTTTTAGTGACGATCGCAATCGGAGCTATTATGTTACTGCCGTTCGCAGTATATGAACTACTAACAACATCACAAGCAATCGTATGGAACGCTTCGACAATTGGGGCGATTTTTTATGTAGGAATCATTGCTTCGATAGTTGCCTTTTTAAGCTGGAACAATGGCGTTGTCTCATTAGGAGCAAACAAAGCAGGAATCTATTTAAACTTCATTCCTCTATTTGCTACAATCTTTGCTGTACTGTTTTTAAATGAGCAACTCCTCATCGCTCAAGTAATCGGAGGCATTGCGGTAATTACAGGAGTATTTATTTCATCGATCAAATAAAGGAGTGCACAATGTATGCACTCCTTTACCTTATTTTACATCTGTATAAATAACCGTCACATCTGGATGGTTGTGCAGTGCGCTCGCAGGGAAATCTTCTGTTACGACACCGCTGCGTAAACGATCAAAGGCCTCCTGTTTTGATGCACCTGAAATTAATAATACAATCTTTTTAGAACTTAAAATCGTTTTGATCCCCATTGTAATGGCATGTGTCGGCACATCATCAATTGAATCAAAATAGACTTGATTTGCTTCACGTGTAGACTGTGCAAGCTCTACAATATTTGTACCTAAATCAAAAGGAGTTCCAGGTTCATTAAAACCGATATGTCCATTTACACCAATTCCTAAAAGCTGTATATCAATATTTCCCGCCGCATTAATCAATGCATCATATTCAGCGGCAGCTTTTTCTAAATTCGACTTATTACCAGCTGGTAAATAAATATTTTCACGTTTCATATCGATATGATTAAACAGGTTATAGTCCATATAATAATGGTAGCTCGCTTCATTTGCCGGATTAATACCGATATATTCATCCAAGTTGAAAGACTTGGCCTGTTTAAAAGATATTTCGCCTGCCTTATACGCAGCTACAAGCTTTTTATAAAAGCCTTCCGGGGTACCTCCTGTAGCCATTCCAAATACCGTTGAACTATCCTTTTTTAATTGATCTATAAAAATTGTTGCGGCAATTTTACTCAACTCATCATAGTTTGCCGCTTCAATCCACTTAAAATTTGTTGCTACATTCATTTGTTTAATTCCCTACTTCCTCGCTATATTACATAATTTATATCACTTAAATAAAATACTTTTTTTAAAATTCATTCCTAACATCACTATGTTAATTTTATAGTAAATAATTTTAATACGCCAGAAAAAACGTGCAGGATTTTCTGGAAAACATACTAATTTTCTTTGTATATAATATGATATTCTCCAATACTAATTCCCCAATATTCCGTACGCAGACTTTATTTTTCTCATTATCATATAAAAGAATCGATAAATCTATTCTTTCCTAATTTCACTTATAAATACCACTGTTAAAGTCGGATTCTATAATCTATTCTATGCTCTTTAAAAAGATTATGGGACTTTATATATCGATTATAAAAATAAAAAAAGACCTCACAGTATGAACTGTGAAGTCTTTTTTTCAGATACCGAGTGTGGGACTTGAACCCACACGCCTCGCGGCAACGGATTTTGAGTCCGTCGTGTCTGCCATTCCACCAACTCGGCAAAATAAGGTAAAAAAAAATCGGTTTCTCCGATTAAATAAAATATGGAGGCGGCAACCGGATTTGAACCGGTGATAAAGGTGTTGCAGACCTGTGCCTTACCACTTGGCTATGCCGCCATATTTGGAGCGGAAGACGAGGTTCGAACTCGCGACCCCCACCTTGGCAAGGTGGTGTTCTACCACTGAACTACTTCCGCAAAATAAAAAAATGGCTGGGGTACCTGGATTCGAACCAGGGCATGACGGAATCAAAATCCGTTGCCTTACCGCTTGGCTATACCCCAAATATTTAAATTATGATATAGAATGGGGCGACTGATGGGAATCGAACCCACGAATGCCTGAACCACAATCAGGTGCGTTAACCACTTCGCCACAACCGCCACTATATTATAATTTTAACACTTAAACCTAAATAAAAATGGGGCGACTGATGGGAATCGAACCCACGAATGCCTGAACCACAATCAGGTGCGTTAACCACTTCGCCACAACCGCCACTATATTATTTTAAGTATTTTTAAGTTATTTGGCAGGGGCAGTAGGAATCGAACCCACACTGACGGTTTTGGAGACCGTAGTTCTACCTTTAAACTATGCCCCTATCAAAAGGATGGTGGAGGGGGACGGATTCGAACCGCCGAACCCTAAGGAGCGGATTTACAGTCCGCCGCGTTTAGCCACTTCGCTACCCCTCCAGGTAATGGTGCCGGCGAAAGGAGTCGAACCCTCGACCTACTGATTACAAGTCAGTTGCTCTACCAACTGAGCTACACCGGCAAAAATATGGTGGGTTTGGACGGAATCGAACCGCCGACACTTAGAGCTTCAATCTAATGCTCTACCAACTGAGCTACAAACCCACAATTTAATTTTTTTAAAAAAATGGCGGTCCCGACCGGGATCGAACCGGCGATCTCCTGCGTGACAGGCAGGCATGTTAACCGCTACACCACGGGACCATTTGGTTGCGGGGGCAGGACTTGAACCTGCGACCTTCGGGTTATGAGCCCGACGAGCTACCACTGCTCCACCCCGCGATAATACTATTTGTTTAATGGTGGAGGATGACGGGCTCGAACCGCCGACCCCCTGCTTGTAAGGCAGGTGCTCTCCCAGCTGAGCTAATCCTCCAATGCTGTATACTACTTATGTATCTTTTGGTGACCCGTACGGGATTCGAACCCGTGTTACCGCCGTGAAAGGGCGGTGTCTTAACCACTTGACCAACGGGCCTCTTTATAAATTAAGCCTGGCGGAGAGTAAGGGATTTGAACCCTTGATGCAGGGTTACCCGCATACACGATTTCCAATCGTGCTCCTTCGGCCACTCGGACAACTCTCCAAGATTTAATGGCTCCGAAGGCAGGACTCGAACCTGCGACCTGCCGGTTAACAGCCGGATGCTCTACCAACTGAGCTACTTCGGAATAATTCTATAACAGCCTAGCGACGTCCTACTCTCACAGGGGGAAGCCCCCAACTACCATCGGCGCTAAAGAGCTTAACTTCCGTGTTCGGTATGGGAACGGGTGTGACCTCTTTGCCATCATCACTAGACTATTTAATCGAAAGACATTATTTATTATATCATACTTTTCTTATTTGTCAAGTATTTATATAATAATTTTTCATTCTTTCAAAACTGGATAAACGTTTCATTGAATTGAGCAATAAAATGTGGTTAAGTCCTCGACCGATTAGTATTCGTCAGCTGCATGCGTCGCCGCACTTCCACCTCGAACCTATCTACCTGATCGTCTTTCAGGGGTCTTACTTACTTGCGTAATGGGAAATCTCATCTTGAGGGGGGCTTCATGCTTAGATGCTTTCAGCACTTATCCCGTCCATACATAGCTACCCAGCGATGCCTTTGGCAAGACAACTGGTACACCAGCGGTATGTCCATCCCGGTCCTCTCGTACTAAGGACAGCTCCTCTCAAATTTCCTACGCCCACGACGGATAGGGACCGAACTGTCTCACGACGTTCTGAACCCAGCTCGCGTACCGCTTTAATGGGCGAACAGCCCAACCCTTGGGACCGACTACAGCCCCAGGATGCGATGAGCCGACATCGAGGTGCCAAACCTCCCCGTCGATGTGGACTCTTGGGGGAGATAAGCCTGTTATCCCCGGGGTAGCTTTTATCCGTTGAGCGATGGCCCTTCCATGCGGAACCACCGGATCACTAAGCCCGTCTTTCGACCCTGCTCGACTTGTAGGTCTCGCAGTCAAGCTCCCTTATGCCTTTACACTCTACGAATGATTTCCAACCATTCTGAGGGAACCTTTGGGCGCCTCCGTTACTCTTTAGGAGGCGACCGCCCCAGTCAAACTGTCCGCCTGACACTGTCTCCTACCCCGCTAAGGGGCATGGGTTAGAAGTTCAATACAACCAGGGTAGTATCCCACCGACGCCTCCTTCGAAGCTGGCGCTCCGAGATCTCTGGCTCCTACCTATCCTGTACAAGTTGTACCAAAATTCAATATCAGGCTACAGTAAAGCTCCACGGGGTCTTTCCGTCCTGTCGCGGGTAACCTGCATCTTCACAGGTACTATAATTTCACCGAGTCTCTCGTTGAGACAGTGCCCAGATCGTTACGCCTTTCGTGCGGGTCGGAACTTACCCGACAAGGAATTTCGCTACCTTAGGACCGTTATAGTTACGGCCGCCGTTTACTGGGGCTTCAATTCACAGCTTCGCTTGCGCTAACCGCTCCTCTTAACCTTCCAGCACCGGGCAGGCGTCAGCCCCTATACGTCACCTTACGGTTTTGCAGAGACCTGTGTTTTTGCTAAACAGTCGCCTGGGCCTATTCACTGCGGCTTCTCTAGGCTATGCACCCAAAGAAGCACCCCTTCTCCCGAAGTTACGGGGTCATTTTGCCGAGTTCCTTAACGAGAGTTCTCTCGCACACCTTAGGATTCTCTCCTCGACTACCTGTGTCGGTTTGCGGTACGGGCACCTCTCACCTCGATAGAG